>NZ_FUYJ01000011.1:0-125350 GCF_900167515.1 Sporosarcina newyorkensis
TAGTAAATCATAGTACGTATCTTTTATTCTAACAAAACCCTTGACTAGAGGTAAGAAAGCGTCCCTGCCCGCAGCGGAAATTCCATAGGCAGCTCTAAGTCTGCAATTCCTTTGCATTAGAAAAAACCGAACCATTTTACAAAACTTTGATTGAATGTTTTGGAATCGTTTGGAATCCTTTTGTCCCAGTCTCATTTTTTGACTTAGTCTCTTTTAAGTTCTGAGATTAAAATATACTTGAGTTCTTCAATTATAAAACCACCATCTTATCCCCACCACATCGCCATAGCGAAAAATGAAAACATGGAAACCGGAACGGCGACGATACTGATTACGAGAAGACTAAAAACAGCACTTCCTCCACTCACCTTTTCTTTCTTCATTACTAAATATGCTAAAACAAAACTGACTATATACAACAACATGCTCATCACAGTAAACACAGTCAAATAGTACACCGGATTAATGTCTATTGCATGCTCTGTCATGAAATAAGCCAACCCCTGACCATACACACCTAGGATTGTCGCTATTATCATGCTGGAAATTATTGAAATCACGATCTTCATTACAATCCATCCCTATCTGTTTCCATCAAGTTTACTTAACCGGCACATAGCCCACTTTCTCCACCAATTCCTGTCCTTGCGGAGACACCATCCAATCTATGAACCTCTTTGCGTTCGGATTGTCAGTCCCTGCTGTCACAGCATAAAATTCAGATGAAATCGGATACTCGTGATTACGAATTGTTTCCTTTGTCGGTGCTACTCCGTCAATTGCCAGCAGCTTAATCTGATCGTTGCCCACCATTTCCGTTGAGTAATAGCGGAATGTATACCCAATGGCATTTTTGTAATTGCGATACATCGATACTTCTTTGATGATGCCGCCCATTCCTTCAGGTACATTTTCTTTTGGGGCTTCCATGATCGGGATGTCACCCATCAACCGCTCCAATGCAGTTTGGCTTCCGCTGTCTGGGGGTCGCTGAAATGCGCGGATCGGTTCATTTTTCCCACCGACTTCTTGCCAATTGGTGATCTTTCCTGCATAGATATCCTGGATTTGCTGCAACTGTAAACTGTCTATTGGATTTTTTTGATTGAGGAAAAATACAAAGGCTTCTCGCCCAATCGGGGTCAGCTCCAATTCCACTCCCTTTTGCTCTGCCATTTTCAGTTGTGCATCGGACGGTCCTGCCGCCAAGATCACATCTACCTTGCCTTGAATTAAATTTTGGTACGCTTCCGGTGTCGTATTGACCATCACTTCACTATCATACGGACTATATTCCTTTTCAGGGTAGACCGCCTGAGTGAATGCGGCATACAGCGGATACAGCGCAGTCGCCCCATCGATTTTTGGCAACTGATCTTTCAGCTGCAATGTTGCAGGTTCATCTAGATCTGCAAGCTTCGAGTTCTTTGAGAAAGGCTCATAATAATAGATATCAACCTCTGCATCTACTGTTGGAATACTATCTTTGTAAGCCTGATAAATTGGCCAAACCGAAGTACCGAGCAAGACTACTCCGGCAATAGCTCCAAACTTTACTTTCCGCTCCTTCGTATTGAAAAAGTGAAAAATCATCATTACAATCCATATATATAAAATTACAACCGCTCCAATCACTAACGGGATATAATGTACTAAACCCATAAATAACAAATAGAATAGGCCAATCGCTGTGAAAAACAAAATCATAATCAGAAAAAACACAGCAAACACAATGGGTGTGAACATTCCAACTCTCTCCTTTCTACTTTTTATTCAATTCGCTCAAGCGATGTCTCGCTTCCTCTTCATCAAATGAACTATACCACCGAAAATGTTCGTCATCTAAAATACGAAAATGCTGGCTGATCAAGTTTTGCTGCAAACGAAATCGTCCATTCGTTTCAAGCTCTCGCCACCACACTTTACCGCCCATCGACTGATCAATCGGTCGATCTATCCCGTCATGTGCAATCGTTTCAAGCACTTCTAAAGGATCGCCGCCTACTGTCGCTTGCAAGACATCACTTTCACGAAATAGCGCGCATATTGCAATAACGGCAGTCCAGCTCGCAGCGGCCCTGCCCTTTTCGATCTGGATCAATGTCTTTTTGGAGAGACCAAGCACGTTCGCCATCTTCTGTTGAGAGTATTCTCTTTCCAAGCGTACAACCCGTAGCTTAAGAGATATCAAATCTGTCAATTCTTGTTGGTTCATACATTCACCTCATGGTTACATTTTATATCTATTGGTGTAATATTACACCTATAGATAAAGTAATGCAAGAAGTTTTCAAAACTCTCTGTAAATCCATTCACTATCGCTTTTTTCTCAAAATTATGATAGGATTTAGTGAATTTGTCATTATGTACAGGAAACGAGGACTTATATGAAACAGCGTGAACAATGGACTTCTAAGATTGGATTTATTTTAGCAGCTGCAGGCAGTGCTATCGGATTAGGAGCCATCTGGAAATTCCCCTATATGGCAGGAACAAATGGAGGCAGCGTATTTGTCCTATTATTTATCATTTGTACGTTGCTGATTGGTTTGCCTATTTTATTGGCGGAGTTTGTAATTGGGAGAAGGGGACAGGCAGACGCTGTCACATCTCTGAAGAAGTTATCGACCGGACGCAACTGGGCTTGGGTTGGCTGGATGGGTCTCGCTTCATCTTTTATTATTTTGTCCTTTTACAGCGTTGTCGGAGGTTGGATTTTATCCTATTTGGCGAGAGCTTTTACTTTTAACTTGGGAGAGCTAGATTACGGTGAATTATTCGACTCTATTATTGCAAATCCAGTGGAAGTACTCCTTGCACAAGCACTGTTCATGGGACTGACCATTTGGATCGTGCAAAGTGGGATTCGTGGCGGAATTGAACGTGCCAGCCGCTGGATCATGCCTTTATTATTTCTATCTTTCATCGTCTTAGCAATTCGATCATTGACTCTCGAAGGAGCAATGGAAGGTGTTCGTTTTTTATTCGTCCCCGATTGGAGTTATTTTAACGGAACTACTTTTCTTGTCGCTTTGGGACAAGCATTCTTTTCGTTAAGTGTCGGTGTCACTGCGATGATGACGTATGCTTCCTATCTTTCAAAAGAAGAGAAGCTCGGTCAGTCTGCATTTAATGTATCAATATTGAATATCGGAATTTCCATTCTGGCAGGTCTTGTGATTTTTCCAGCGGTATTCGCGCTCGGTCACTCACCTGCGGCAGGGCCTGGGTTGATCTTCGTGATCTTGCCTGCCATTTTCAATGAAATTCCATTTGGCGCCGTATTTTTAATCATATTCTTCCTATTGATGTTGTTCGCGACGATTACTTCTTCAATTGCGATGCTTGAAATTGTCGTTTCAACCGGAATCCGTAATAAACATGACCGGAGAAGGCGTGCTTCATGGGTATTCGGCGGGCTGATCTTCTTGGTCGGTATTCCAAGCGCGTTATCCTTCGGCTTATTGTCGGACGTAAACGTATTTGGCAATACGATATTTGATTTCGCTGACTTGCTGACGAGCCGAATTGCCATGCCGATTGGAGCATTGGCAGTTTCACTTTTTGCCGGTTTTATCCTGACGAAAGAAGATACTGCAGAGGAGCTACGTATGAACTCTGCTCTTCACTCCCTCTGGAAAGTAATCGTTCGTTACTTTGCGCCATTGGCAATCGTAGTGATTTTCTTTTCTTGGATATTCGGAATGTAAAAAGCACGCCGGAGTGAACTTAATCACTCCAGCGTGCTTTTTTAGATATGCTTCATCAGAACAGCTGCCAATTGCATAAGTCCTGTTAGATCCTCTTCAGTAAAACGATTTAATTCAGGGCTGTCGATATCCAGTACCCCAAATACTTCTCCATTTTTAATAAGCGGCACGACAATTTCCGAACGAGAAGCTGCATCACATGCGATATGTCCAGGAAAGGCATTGACGTCAGGGACGACTAGCCCTTCTTTCGACTGTGCCACCGTTCCACAAACCCCTCTGCCTAGCGGAATGCGGATGCAAGCCGGCAATCCTTGAAATGGTCCAAGCACTAATTCCTCGCCATCCATCAAATAGAATCCAACCCAATTGATGCGGTCAAAGAACTGATTAAGTAAAGCTGAGGCATTGCTTAAATTAGCGTAGACATTCGGTTCACCAGACACTAAGGCATCTAGTTGCGCTGAAAGTTGCTTATACTTTTCCTTTGAATTGTTTGAATAATCAATAGTTGTATACATTGCTTTTCCCTGCTTTCTGATTAAGGTCTTTTCTTAATCATACACAGAATAACATCTAGGGAAAAGTATTCAAACTCCACCTACATTGCAAGTCAATCCAATTTAACCCTCAAAACCTCACCCGTTACAGCATCTACCTTTACTTCATACTTATGTCCCTGTTCATTTCGAATGTCAATTTCATAAATTAGAATTCCATCATCATATTCCAACTCTGCTTTCACCACTTGCCCCGGTACTTGTCGCAATGCAATTTCATTCGCCTGTTCCATCGAAATTCTTCGATACTGTGGATGTTGCCAGTGATTTACCCAATTAGGGTTTTGCCCTTCTCGTTGTTGATTCAATACAAGATCCCTCCATTTCTTCACTCGCTATCAATCTATGCGAAGAAATGAAATAATGTGCCTAATCATCCACTGTCGTTTAATGAGGAATTATGCAATATTTCCCCGGAAATAATTAGTTCAAATAGAATCAACAAGGGGTTTCTTCTCTTTATAGCGCATCCAGATAATCAGTGGGATTAGTAGTAACGAGATATACACTCCCAGAAAACTCAGCAGGGCAAAACTAGAGAATGCCACGATTAACCCCGATGCCAAACCTCCTGCGGTTCCAGCCAACGCAACAAATACATCAATACTACCCTGAGTCTTCGCACGCGTCAGCACATCAGTCGAGTCAATGACGATGGCTGTTCCACTAATCAATCCGAAATTCCAGCCTGCACCTAAGAGAATCAATGAAATAGACATCCAGAAAACCGATCCTCCCGCCACATAAGCAGCGAGAATACCCGATAATGCCAAAGTCAGACCTGACGCGATTACCATAGCAGGACGACCAATACGATCTACCAATACACCTGTAAAGATTGATGGCAAATACATACCGGCAATATGTAGCCCTATTACCAAGCCGATACCCGACAATTCAGCCCCATGATGCTGCATATGTACAGGTGTCATGGTCATGATAGCGACCATCACTCCATGGGATAATACAAGAACAATTGCACCTACCCATACTCCCATCCGACTCGTCGTTTGGCGGTGAGTAAGTTGCCCATCCTCAATGCTCTTTCTGTCTTTTTCTGCAGCCAGCTCTATTTCACGCGCCACCAGCAGCGGATCCGGCCGTAAAAAGACCAGGAAGGTGAGACCTGCTAAAATATAGGCAATACCAGCCAATAAAAAGACCCCAGTCAGTGTAGGGATCCCAATAAAATCAGCTACATGGCCCATTGGCAGTACGAGATTAGGTCCAGCGACAGCTCCTACAGTAGTAGAAACTAACGCTAGGCTGACTGCTGTAGCCCGCTGCTTTTCATTGGCTAAATCAGTGCCTGCATAACGAGCTTGCAAGTTCGAAGACGTGCCTGCTCCGTAAATAAGTAGGAACAGAAATAAGATTGTTAAACTGCCCATCATCGCAGCCATTATGACTCCGATCGCACCAATCCCACCAGTTATAAAGCCAGCTCCTAAACCAAGTCTTCGGCCATATCGTTGCGAGAGTCTTCCAACAAGGTATGCAGAAATAGCAGAACCGAATGTAGAAAGCGCAATTGGCATCCCTGCCAAGTTCTCATTGCCAGTCATCTCCTGAATCAATAGTGCGCCAACTGTAATCCCTGCCGCCAATCCAGCTCCACTAAATATTTGAGAAATTATTACGACAATCAAAGAGCGCTTGTACAATTTCTGCTGAGCTTCCTTGGAATGTGTATAGTATGAAAAGTCTTTTTGCTTGCTTGCCATTTTCCCCCTCCACTATCTCTAGGAACGTCACCTAGTCATCTATAGCTGCTCATTTAGGTCCTTGGTTTTTAGACTTCATTCATCTTATCATATCCCCGCCAACGTATAGCGGAAAATTCTATACATTGCAAAAAGAAAAAAGCAGTCCTTATTTTCAAGGATTGCTCTTTAACTTTGAAGGAACTCACCAAGTACGCCCACTACAACTTCAAAAGGCAGTCCCAAACAAATTGTTCCTCAATTTAGCTTCTTACTTCGCCAGTTCTTTATACCTTTCCAAACATTCTTCATACGCTTCCTGCACAGTATCGACCTGAATCACATGTTCACCCGACTTCGCAAAACGTGCAACGGAATGTTCATATTGTGGATCGTAGTAATAAGTCAACAACTGTTCAACTGCTTCAGCAAATCGGCCGTTTTCTAAATCATTTTGGATTTGCATAGCAATCGGCTGATGAATTCGCTTTCGAATCAGCTCGAACGCTTCTAAAAACTTGGAAGGATTTTTATCCGGCTCATACTCGGAAAGGATTTCTTCTACACGTACAGCTGTCGGCAGCTGGATGATCCATTGCGAACTCTGTTCTTTTTTCTCATATAACTCTGGCGGCATATGTACCTGGCCGATCCGTTTACTTTCCCCTTCGATAAATACATATGGCTGATCCGCATACTCCACTAACTTTTCGGCCAATAGCATTTCAAATCGCTTTTGATTATTCGGCTTTACACCAATTTGCCCAAAAATCGAGCCGCGGTGTCCTGCCATCCCTTCCAAATCAATCACCGGGTAGCCATCTTCCCTTAGCTTATGCAGAATCTTCGTCTTACCGCTTCCTGTATAGCCGTTTAACACAAGCAACTGAGGAGTAAATGGCTCCCCGAGACGTTTTATTACCCATTGTCGGTAGGTATGAATCCCACCGATTATACGATTTGCTCGTATACCCATCAATTCAAGTACCGTTACTGCCGTTTTGCTTCGCATGCCGCCACGCCAACAAAAGACAGTGATTGGTGATTCAATTTGCTGAAATGCTTTGATAAATGATGGAAGTTTCCGAGAGAAAATCATTAATCCTCGATCCATTGCCGCTTGCTTGCCAACCTGCTTATACAATGTACCTACTTCGGCACGTTCTTCATCTGTAAAAATAGGAATGTTTAAGCTGCCTGGAATAGTGGCTTCTTCAAACTCTTTTGGCGAGCGGACATCGACTAATATATGTGCTTTTGTTTTCTGTAAATCCAATGCATCTGTCAATGTAATATCCCGTACCATGTCCTTCACCATCTCCTTGAATTACTGCACGATAATTCGGCCCTCTTGCTCACCGGTCACTTCTCCAATCAAATGCGCATCCACGCCCTCTTCGCGTAATTGTTTTAGAAGGCGATCAGCTTCCTCGCCTGCAACTGAAACTAGCAAGCCGCCTGAAGTTACTGCATCACATAAAATCCATCTGTCTACTTGATCCATCGACTCTGGATAGTCGACAACGCCTTCCAAGTGAGCAAAGTTATTTTTCGTTCCGCCCGGCACAGAACCCGCTTCCGCCAATTCTCTTGTGCGGGGTAAGACAGGCACTTTTTCACTATTGATACGCAAGCATACGCCGCTGCCTTTCGCCATTTCGGACGCATGTCCAAGCAATCCAAAACCCGTCACGTCGGTAGATGCATGTACATTGTAGCCATCCATCACTTCAGCAGCTGTTTTATTGAGCGTTGTCATGACGCCAGTGACCTGGGTGATTTCTTCTTCCGTCAATAACTCATTCTTCAATGAAGTTGTCATGATGCCTACGCCAATTGGTTTCGTCAAAATTAAACGGTCCCCGGGTTTAGCCCCTGCATTCGTCCGGATCTTATCAGGATGAACCGTACCTGTCACCTGCATGCCGAACTTAGGTTCTTGATCGTCAATGGAATGTCCGCCAACCAACACGGCGCCCGCTTCCTTCAGTTTATCGCCTGCTCCCCGTAGAATCTCCGTCAATATACTGCGTTCCAATGTATGGATCGGAAATGCCACGATGTTCAATGCTGTGATCGGTTTGCCGCCCATTGCGTAGACGTCACTGATTGCATTTGCTGCCGCCACTTGTCCAAAATCATACGGATCATTGACGATTGGTGTGAAGAAGTCCAATGTTTGAACGATAGCTGTTGTGTCATTCAATTTATAAACTCCCGCATCATCACTTGTGTCAAGCCCTACAAGTAAATTGGGATCCGTTAAACCAGGAGGCAGTGTATGTAATACTTCAGCAAGGTCAGCTGGACCAATTTTACAGCCACAACCCCCTTTGGAAGATAAAGCAGTCAGTTTTACAGTAGAATTTCGCATAGTCGAAATCAACCTTTCATTTGTAGTACCTTAATTTTACCATAAACTTCAATGGTCATACTGAATTAGGACTTGTGATGCTCCTCCTCCGCCAATCATTTGAACAACCTATTCCATTCGTCAGAAAATGTTTACCCAATCAAAATTAAGGGAATAGAAAGGAAGTTTCACAAAATGGGAGGTACACAAACATTGGTAGCTCATGCACAAAAAACATCCACTATAAAATGTATAACAGAATACGATACATTGCGCCGGGTGATCCTATGCCCGCCAAAATTTATGGCGATTGAAGAAGCCATCAACGAAGTACAAAAACAGTATGAAGATGAAAATATCAATAAGCAGCGTGCAATGAAACAGCACGCCCAATTTGAAGAATTACTGAAAGAGCATGATGTAGAAGTCATCACACTACCTGCATCTTCTGAATTTCCTGAGCAAGTTTTCACGCGGGATATTGGATTTACTATTGGAGATGAAGTGTTCATCGCCGACTTGGCAGCGGATATCCGAAAAGGGGAAGAGGCGCCGCTCAAAGAATGGTTGTCAGAGGAAGCTGTCCCCTATCAATCTGCAACGGAGCGGATGGAAGGCGGCGATATTATCGTTGATCGAGGCACCGTCTATGTCGGAATCAGCAGCCGTACGTCAAAAGAAGCCATTAACCAGCTTGAAAAGAAGTTGCCCGATTACAAAATTAAACGCGTACCTTTTGACGGGCGCTATTTGCATCTTGACTGTGTATTCAATATTCTCTCACCTGAGAAGGCGCTTATTTTTCCATCTGCATTCGACCGGGAAACACTCAAGGAGCTCGCCGCTTCATACCAATTGATTGAAGTATCGGCAGACGAGCAGTTTTCACTCGGCACAAATGTACTCTCAATCGGTAAAGGGCACGTCTTTAGCCTGCCACAAAATCATCAGGTCAACATGGCATTACGCGCAAATGGATTCCATGTCATAGAGGTCGATTTCTCCGAGATTATCAAATCCGGCGGCTCTTTCAGATGTTGTTCCATGCCGATCGAACGTGGGTAAAATAAAACCTGTCCATGGCTGTATGAGCTACGGACAGGTTTTATTTGTTGTCAAAGGAATTCTATATAATCGCCGTATTCGTCACCCGTTTCCTGAATATCCAACTCAACCGACTCGGGTATGACTAAGTGAATGGTTATCACGCCTGAAACCATACCTGAACTATAGCCGTGATTTTGTACCCCGGTGAATTGATTCAACATATTCGAGTCGTGATAAAACGTATACTGAATTTTATTTATCGGTTGTTTTGGCACAGACATAGAATGACTGTCCCAAATTGGCAATTCGATTTGCAGTTGATCTGATAAATCATAATATATCCCACCTGATTCATCAAACCCTGTCAGTAATTCAGGCTTATAGACTGTTTCTTCAATTGTATTGCTTTCTTCCGGCGTTCGCTCAATTAGAATATATGCGTGTCTATAGAATTTGGGTAACGAGAACTCTCCTTCCACTTCATGCGTTCTTTGAGCCGCAATCAGGCGTTCCGGGATAGGTGCCCCCTGATCGATCGCGTATCTCAAGTCGAACCCAGCCTCGCTCGAAGTTACTGTCGGCGGTGGCTCCATTTGATGATTCTGTACCATTATTTCTGCCACTATCAACACGATAACCAGCAGCGCAAGATACCCTATGATCAGCTTGTGATGAAACTTCTTTTTTACTCGCACATTACCCATACTTTTCACTACCATCATAATCGTCAGTATACCTATTATCAAAAGGATGGGCATCACGATTGCAAACATCATCATGGATTTCTCACCTCCAACCGATTCGTCACCCAAAAACTTACACCGAATAATAGCGCTATGGCAATCAAAACTTTCAATATGAATAGTAGAATAGAAGTCTCTCCATAAAAGAAATTTAATAAACCGTTGCTGTCACTGCCGAATGAGATTTGCGTAAAGGCAATCCAGATCAAAGCAAACAGCGCAATGAATAGCTTGCTGAACTGAATGAATGTGCCAAGTGTATAGCCGACAAGCATGAGCAGCAACGTATAGGCCGTCATCGCAATAATTTGCGAAAAGAAGTCTAAAGGAGCCGAAAATAAGCCACTCGTTTCAATGATGGCATTGTCATTGAAAATCGCAACAATTTTCATAACCGATCCTAGCAAAACTGTCGTCACACCGCCAAATAGCGCTGCCATACAGAAGAAATAGAAGTTGGCCAGCTGAAAGGTCAAACGATTCGTCACAAAGGCAAAGGATTCATTTCGCTGGGCAGCGGAAGTTAGCAAAAAGCCTACGATAAATGCCCAAAACAACGTCAACCCTACCTGACCATCATTAGATACATTCGCATAGTTAAACGATAGTAGTGTGTCCCCGTCCTCGTACGAAGAGGTAGAAGTAGATGCACCGCTTAAGAACACTGTAGAAATGATCTGCAACACGATCAACATCGTGAAAATCGGTCCATTGGCGTTAAATTTGAATAAAAACTGGCGCTTCGCCAGCTCATGCACGCTCCATTGCGTTGAAAACATCATCCACCCCTCCTCTCGTCTGACCTGTCATCGCTAAATATGCATTACTCGCCGACACTGCTGAAATACGGATGCCTGCTTGCTTCAATTCTTTTAGTTCCGCTTCTGTGTGTTCACTATCAACAATCCATTCAGAAATTGGACCAGCTGAAGAACGGTGAATGACTGCATATTTATTGGCATACTTCTCCAATACCTCTAGTTTCCCTTGCAGTAATAAGAACTTTTCTTGCAACTCAGTGATGGGACCATGAAACCCGATACCTTTCCCATCGATCAGTAAAATATCTTCCAAAATGTCTTCCATCTCTTCCACATGGTGGCTTGATAATAAAATTGTCCTCGGATGTGCAATATAATCTTTCAACAATGCCCGATAGAAATCTCGGCACGCAGCCGAATCCATTCCTGTAATTGGCTCATCGAACATCGTCAACGGACAACGTGCTGCAATCCCGACAACTGCATTAAATGTACTGCGCTTCCCTTTAGATAGCACCCGATGATTCAAAATTAGCGGTAAGGAAAAGTACTCCAATAATCGTTTAGCTAGTTCTCCATCCCAATTCGCATAAAAACGTTCGCACTCTACTAAAATATCACCCAACGTCAAAGAGTCTGGAAATCCCATCAGATCATCAATAAAAATCATATTTGCAGAGACGGAGAGACTGTTAAAAGGACGCTCACCAAACACCCTCAACTCGCCACTAGACTCTTTCATAAAGCCTGCAATCATCTTCAGCAGCGTCGTCTTCCCCGCACCGTTTCGTCCTACCACGCCAGTAATGACGCTTTCCCGAATGTCCAGATTGACTTTATCCAATATGGTGAGGGATCGATATTTTTTCGTCACGTCTCGTAGTGTAACAGTTTGCATCATAGTCTCTCCTTTCGCTCTGCCCGAATTAATTGGAAAAGCTGCTCTTCTTCTATGCCTAATAATTTTGCTTCGTCGAGCAGCTCATGTACTAGACGGCGTAATGTCCGATCTTTTCTTTTCGCCAACAACTTCTTTCGTGCATCTGCCGACACAAATGTACCAAGGCCGCGCTTTTTATAAATGAGTTCCGCATCCAGCAAAATCGTCAGCCCCTTCCCGGCAGTCGCGGGATTAATATTAAAAAGCTCCGCCAACTGGTATTGTGAATATACTTTGGCATCTGTTTTCAGTGTTTCGTCAATAATCTCTCTCTCCAGCCATTCTGCTATCTGTACATAAATTGGTTTTTCCCCATCCATCTCCAGCAAGAGCTTCACCACCTTCTGGTTACCCAGTACATTACTGTTGTCATGTACTATACATTTTATATTTAAGAAAAGCAAATAAACACAAAAAAGATGCAGGATAACTACCAGGCATCTTTTCAATCCATCCTATTTATTTAACGGCATCAATTCGTGTGAATAAATCGCCCGCTTTTGACACATCCTACTTATTTACAATGTATGTTAGGAGCGAATCAAATGAATACCGTAAAAGACTTGCCCATCCAACAGAACCGGTTACTGAATGCCGGCTTTCTATTAGTTTGTTTATGTTTATTAGATGCTGTATTCACCGACTATGGCATTCGTTCCGGTCATATCCAAGAAGCAAATGTACTCGTTGCGTTGCTGTATGAGCAAAGCATTCCAATGTTCTACATTGTCAAACTAGGGCTGCCTTTACTACTTTTATATATAATCACGATCAGTAAGTCAGGCATAGTATTGCGTATTTCTTTGACGACCGCCTTGTTCCTGTATATAGCCGTTATGTGTATCCATATTTTTTGGCTGGTCGTAGTCGCAATTTAAAATTCTATAAAAAAGGGCTATCTTTTGTGATACCCTTTTTCCTTTATACAGCATTACGAGTCATTTACATGCCCGAAATGGCTAAAACAAGCAGCAGGACTAATAAACTGTTTAACGTAACGGTCGCTGTAGCTAATGCGAAGATTTTGTTATTCCTTACTTCAAAAAATGTGGCTATAATTCCCATCCCACATACGATGCTCCCATAGGGGAAAAACAATCGATCAACTATATCAGGAACCACCGTAAATAACATGATGATAAAGAGCAGCACATTGAGTAAAAGCAGGCTAAGACTGAGAACTGAAAATATGTATGGTCTTGGTCCTGCACCATGATTCTTATGTAGGTGTACTGCAAGTAAGAGCACAGCTACCATAAGCATACTCATGAATAAAAATAATAGTCCTGTAAACCCCAAACCCTCTCACCTTCCTTTCATTGGTATATATTTCAGCATACTGATTGGATGAATTATCTAATCAGTATAGGGTGGATACTGGCTAGCATCCACCCTATTTGTCGTAAGTATCCAGAAAAACCTTCAAAAGCCTTATGTTTTTGAAGGTTTTTTATCTTAATCGGTTCTCGATTCTCTTAATATGTCCACATCCAACTCTCTGACTGAATTAGATCTTGCAAGTCCTAGAGTGATATCTAGGGTCGGCAACTATATTTTGAAGTACTTCTTTCGCGCCTTGCTGTCCCGCAACAGCGAGTCCATACATATGCGGCCTCCCGACCAAAACTGCCTTCGCCCCGAGTGCTATCGCTTTGATCACATCTGATCCTCGACGAATTCCACTATCCATCAGTACAGGGATTCGGTCTTGAACAACTTCACAAATTGCAGGCAACGCTTCCAATGCTCCGATTGCTCCATCTACTTGTCTGTCGCCATGGTTGGAAACTATGATGCCATCTACTCCAAACTCCATTGCTTGCTGTGCATCCGCAGGGTGAAGAATGCCTTTCAAAATAATTGGCAAACTCGTATGTTCCTTTTTAAGAAATTAATATCCTTCCATGTTAAGCTCGTGTTTCCAAAAATCTTTGTCCAATGTAGGATGACGGCTTGCGGAACTTCAATTGGAAATTTTTCCAGTTTTGCACAAAATACTGGATCTGAGAAATAGTTTCCCACTCCTTCCCCCGCCAAAAACGGCAAATATATATTTTTCAAATCATACTCTCGACATGCCATCATCGGCGTATCGAGTGTCACGACGATCGCCGAATAGCCTGAGGCTTCTGCACGCTTAAAAAAACTGGCCGCTATGTCTGGATCTCTGCTCCAATATAATTGAAACCATTTAGGGGCATCACCCATCACTTCAGCAATCTTCTCCATAGAGACAGAAGTTGCTGAACTTGCGATATATGGGATACCTAACTCTGCACATGCTTTTGCGGAGGCAATTTCACCGTCTGGATGAATAATTGATTGGACACCAATTGGGGCATGAAATACAGGATAAGGATATGTCTTACCAAATAGTTCAATAGATAAATCACGATCATCCACATTGTTCAACATTCGAGGCAAGAGTTGCCAATGTGTAAATGCTTTCAAATTGGATTGCATTGTCTGTTCTCCGCCAGCGCCACCAGCAATATAATAAAAAGGACCATCTTGCAACTTTTCTCTTGCGAGTTTCTCCCATTCCTCATATGTGACTGGCAATCTGTTTGGATCAGGATTTTGCATTGTCATGTAAATCTGATATTGAATTTGATTTCCAATATTACGCATGCTCACTCCTCTTATTTATTCAGAATATTCCAACAATATTTTACTAGTATAGCAGATATTCATTTTAAAAAGAAACCCTTTCATTCTAATACAGTTGCCAGCAGACGCCCTGCCGTTTCCTCCAAAGTAGAGTATACATATTAGTAAATGCAATAGGAGGTGAATGAATTGGAGAAGAAGAATAATCGCGACCAACTCTATGGGCTGTCAAATCAGTTAATGGAACTTTTTGTTTCAGACTTATTTACCAAGAATAAAGTTAGTACAGAGGAAACAAAGCAACGCCTTACAGAGGTCCAAAAAGAAAAACTTAAGCAAACTGTAGAGCAATTAAAGACACAGGTAGAGGAATTTTTAGAAGAAAAAAATTCACAAAAAATAATTACCGAAACAGAAAATGCAACGGACTTGAAATCAAATCCACTCAGAGAAGCTCTTTTGAAAAAAACAACAAAGAAAGAGAGTGAAAATGAAAATAATGAGGATGGTCAGGGACAATAAAAATAGACGTTTCGTTCAGCTCAAGAGATTTCCAACGCATGTAATAGAGAGAGAGAGGAGGGATGAACCCATGAGCCACCACTACGAACACGAAGAAGAAAGATGGTCTGCATTAGACACGTCTTCAAAACACCCTTGCGCCCCTTGTTCCAATGACTCAAACAATACAGGAGCCGACGCAGATGTAATTTCTGACATTGACCAGTTTTCCAACGAGGTCATCGTCATTCGAGATTCTTGCGATGTCATGGTTAGTACGACGGACACACAGGTCGCAGTATCCTTACAAGCTGCACTACAAGTAGCCATTGCATTTGTTGTAAATATCTCAATTGCAGACGGTACACGTGCAGAGAAAGTGACAGCAGAATTATTGGAGAGAGCTCAGATTCGACAGACGAACCGCCAAAAACTCATCATTGAAAATAGCCGTAATATTGAAGTCACAACAGTAGACACTGACGTAGCGATTTCTTTGCAGCTATTGCTACAAATTCTCTTAGCGTTAATCGTACAACTGGATATTCTATAAGACTGGTGGGCTATCTAACCGATAGCCCATTTTTTATTATTGAAATTTAATATCATAATTAAATATCTGAATAATATAAATGCCCTACTATTTGTATGGTAGGATATAAGTTATACATAAGAGAAAAGAGTGATATCATGATTGAACCGAGTACACGGAAACTGATTACTTTATCCATCGGCCTCCCGAAAAAATTACAGACTTCTAAAGGACAAGATTACATCAGTGCAATTTGCAAACAGCCTTCTAGAGAGGCATTTCTTTCTATAGATGGTTTTCGGGGGGATGGCATTGCAGATACCAAACATCACGGAGGACCGGATCGTGCAGTTTGTATCTATCCTGCTGAGCATTATCCGCATTGGGAAAATGAATACAACTGTACTCTACCCTCTTCTACTTTTGGGGAAAATTTGACTATCTCAGGCATGCTCGAAAATGAAGTGTATATTGGAGATACTTTTCGGGTAGGAGAAGCCGTGCTACAAGTAACACAAGGCCGGGTTCCTTGCAGTACGATCAATAAACGAACCGGCTTGCCTACTCTCATGAAGAAGATCGTGGACACTGGATTCACAGGTTATTTATGTCGGGTGCTGGGGGAAGGAATGGTGCGCGATGACTCATCCATTACTTTATTGGAACGCGACCCGAATGGTGTCTCTATACTCTATGCGAATGAAATTTATTTTCATCGACCGAATGATCTGGATGGAATGAAACGGATAGTAGCAGTGGATGCCTTGGCGGATGTTTGGAAAGAAAAGCTTGTGAAACGGATAGAGAAACTTCAAACTACGTAAATTGAAAGGGTGACGGCAAAATGGCTCTTCACTATAAAGAGGCTGGTGATTCAAATGGTGAACTTCTACTGTTTATCCACGGAGGCGGCGTGGACGGTTGGATGTGGGATCAACAAATTCCGAAATTCAGTAACTACCATATTCTCGTTCCCACGCTTCAAGGACATGGTGAAAGAAGCGATAAAACCTCTTTCTCCATACATCAAAATGCTGTAGAACTGTTGGAACTGCTTGAAGAAAAGCAAGGCAGCAAACGTATACACATTGTCGGATTTTCCATTGGTGCGCAAATTGGACTGGAAATGATTCGTCTTGCACCGAACTTTATTCACTCCGCAATGATCAATAGCGCGTTGCTTACGCCAATGAAATTTGCCGTCCCTTTCGTCAAGCCAATGATTAAGCTCACTTATCCACTCATCCAAAACCGTCAATTTGCCAGGCAACAAGCGAAACAACTCTATTTGGATCGGGAGTTTTTTGAACGCTATTACACTACAAGCTTGCAGATGAGTTCTGACACGTTGATTGAAATGATACAAGAAAACCTGTCGTTTTCGCTTTCCGAAGATTTGGAAAGCAGCACAACACGCATTTTGGCAACAGCTGGAACTAAGGAGTCGCGAAGTGTGATAAAATCCGTTTCACGGCTCGCTCAGTTCAACAACTGCCAGTCGCTTCTCATTTCAGATGTCGGACATGGGTTTCCAATTGCACAACCTGAAGCCTTCAATCGTCTTTTGACGCATTGGCTTACTACCCGCTCGCTGAGCCGCGTCAGATCAGTTGCTTCACCAACTCACGGTTCCGCTCCTTAAATAACTCATTATGAGAAGAAACCATACCGTGTTCAGTCGCTTCTGGATCTATATATATCTTTGCACAGTTCACTGCATTTGCAGCATCTTGGAATGCTCCGGCAATTAAATGCAACTTCCCATCGTGACTCAGCACATCGCCTGCTGCAAAGACTCCGTCTACAGACGTGGCACTCATGCAAGTTCCAGCGACTTGCTTATGTTCCGTCAATTGAATCCCGAGTTGCTGGTCACCAATCAATGAGGTATCTCGCTCATATCCATGATTGATGATTACTTCATCTACAGGTACTGTAATAATGGTTTGGTCTTCATTGTGCTGCAGCTCCACTGACTCAATCGAGCTATGATCATCAGATGCAATAAAACGCGAGATATTTGTATTGAAATAGCAAGTCACTCCTCCCTCTAACAATTGCCGCACTTGCGCTTCATGCCCATTCAAATTGTCCTTTCGATAGGTCAAGAATACGTTCTTCGCAATCGGTTGCAATTCGTTCGCCCAGTCAATAGCCGCATTGCCGCCGCCTGAGATGAGAACGTCTTTTCCTTTGAAACGCCCCAGAGACTTTACTGTGTAATTCAAGTTCGTCACTTCATACCGTTCTGCACCTTCAACCTCAATCTTTTGAGGATTTAAAATCCCTGTTCCCGTAGCTAAGATCACTGTTTTACTATAATGAATTGTCCCAGAAGCAGCTCGTAAAACAAAATGACCTTCCACTGACTTTTCAATTTGCACAATCTTTTCATTCAGCACAACTTCAGGATTAAATGTCAGGCCTTGAGTTACCAATTTCTCAATTACATGGGCTCCCGGCGCTGGTGTGATTCCCCCTATATCCCAAATCATTTTTTCTGGATAGACATGAATTTTTCCGCCGAGCTGTGGCTGATACTCAATAATTTTTGTCTTCATTTCACGTAGACCACTATAGAAAGCCGCATATAACCCAGCAGGTCCCCCACCAATGATTGTTACATCCAATATATCTTTTCTTTCCACGATATCTACTCCCTTAAAAAAATTATTGACAAAGACAGCGTTTCAACTTATAGTTTTTATTGTACTGAAAATGAGAATCATTATCAACCAATTTCATGTAAGAAAGGTGAGAATATTATAAATGGTTCGTTTATATACAGAGGATTTGCAAATTTCTTACGACGATCGTCTGATCGTTAAAGGAATATCCGTGCAAATACCAGATCAAAAAGTGACGGCCATTATCGGTGCCAACGGATGTGGAAAATCTACCTTTCTGAAAGCTGTTACCCGATTGATCCCCCATCAAGCAGGAAAAGTTGTGTTGGATGGTGGAAATATCGCCAAACAAAATACGAAAAAGTTAGCACAGAAAATGGCGATTCTCCCTCAAACACAGGAAGCCGCCAGCGGTTTAACGGTCGGTGAATTGGTTTCATATGGAAGATTCCCTTATCAAAATGCGATGGGCCGACTCACAACGCATGATACAGAAGTGATTGATTGGGCTTTAAAAGTGACCAATACAAGTGAATACAAATATCGTCAAGTGGATGCCTTATCAGGTGGTCAGCGTCAACGTGTTTGGATAGCAATGGCTCTTGCCCAGGAGACAGACATCATTTTCCTCGACGAACCGACAACCTATTTGGATATGGCGCATCAGCTTGAAGTGCTAGAACTGCTTCAGAAGTTAAACATTGAACAGCAGCGCACAATTGTGATGGTGCTTCACGACTTGAATCAAGCCGCACGCTTTGCTGATTTCATTGTCGCAATGAAAGATGGAGAGATTATTCGTGCCGGGATATGCGAGGAAGTCATCCAGCCAGATATATTGCGCCAAGTGTTTCGAATTGATGCCGAAATCGGCATAGATCCAAGGACTGGAAAACCGCTGTGCATTACATACGATCTACATAAAGGAGATAATAGAAAATGAAGAAATTTATATTACCCGCCATTTTGCTTCTCGCACTTGCGTTAGGGGCTTGTGGAAACAAACAGGATGAATCATCGAATAAAAACACAGTGAAAGAAGACGAAGGAAAAAGCGATACGATCACATATGAATCTGAAGATGGTCCAGTGGAAGTTCCGGCAGATCCACAAAAAGTCGTGGTGCTGGCCAGCTTTGCGGGTAATGTTATGGCACTTGACGTGAATTTGATCGGCGTCGATTCATGGTCAAAGTCGAATCCCCGTTTTGATTCCGCGTTACGTGACGTAGAAGAAGTATCCGAAGAAAACATCGAGAAAATCATTGAGCTTGAACCCGATTTAATTATTGGATTTTCTACCACTAAAAATATTGATAAATTGAAAGAAATTGCTCCTACTGTGACCTATACATACGGCAAAGTAGATTATCTGACACAACATATTGAAATTGGAAAACTTCTCAACAAAGAGGAAGAAGCGACAAAGTGGGTGGAAGACTTTAAACAGCGTGCACAAGATACAGGTAAAAAGATTAAAGAAAAAATCGGTGAAGATTCTACCGTTTCTGTTATCGAAAACTTTGACAAACAATTATATGTTTATGGCGACAGTTGGGGGCGCGGTACAGAAATCCTTTATCAAGAAATGAAACTTGCTATGCCCGAGAAAGTAAAAGAAATGGCAATGGAACCAGGCTATTACGCACTTTCCACTGAAGTGTTGCCTGAATTTGCAGGAGACTACATGATCTTAAGTTCCTTTGATGCAGCGGATAATTCCTTCATGGAAACAGATACCTATAAAAATATCCCGGCAGTGAAGAACAATCAAGTGTTTGAAGCCAATGGAGAGGAATTTTATTTCAACGATCCGCTGACATTGGAATATCAACTAGAATTCTTTACAAAGCATTTTTTGGGCACTAACTAATAATCGAACAGAGAGCCCCTCTACCACAGAAGCGGGCTCCTTTTTTAATGAACGGAAAGGCAGGAACGGTCCAAATGAAAGAACAGAAAAGAAAAACTACTCCTTTTAGAATCAAGTTGCTGGCGAGTATACTGCTTTTATTGATTGTATTTCTGCTGGCTATGAAGCTTGGAGCAGCCCACACTTCCTGGAGGGATGTCTGGCTGTCATTCACAGGCAGCAAACAACAAAGCGCTCTGATCCTAAAGGAAATCCGTATGCCTCGCGAAATCGGTGCACTGGCTGTCGGCGCCGCGTTAGCGGTCTCAGGGGCCATCATGCAAGGCATGACAAGAAATCCGCTGGCAGATCCTGGACTACTCGGACTGACTGCCGGGGCCAATGCCGCTCTGGCTATTACTCTTGCATTGGTGCCTGCCGTTAATTATTTTGGAATTATGATTGCTTGCTTCATAGGATCTGCTGTCGGCGCTCTTCTCGTTTTCGGTATCGCCTCTGCCAAACGTGGAGGATTCGCGCCTATTCGATTGGTTCTGGCCGGAGCTGCAGTGTCCACCTTCTTATTTGCAATTGCAGAAGGGGTTGGTCTGTATTTTAAGATTTCCAAAGATGTTTCCATGTGGACTGCAGGCGGATTGATCGGCACTGCATGGGGACAGCTGCAGGTGATCGTGCCTGTCATTCTCGCTGGGATTTTCATCGCAATTTTGCTGTCCCGCCAGCTGACTTTATTGAGCTTAAATGAAGAGGTTGCAATTGGACTTGGACAAAATACCTTCAAAGTGAAAGTCATTCTATTCCTAATCATTATTCTATTGGCCGGAGCCGCAGTGGCATTAGTCGGCAATCTGGCGTTTGTAGGACTCATGATTCCGCATATTGTACGTGCAATCGTCGGAACGGATTATCGATTCATCATCCCTGTATCCGTAGTAATAGGCGGAAGCTTTATGTTGCTCGCTGATATACTCGGCAGAACCTTGCAGGCACCTTTTGAAACACCTGTAGCCGCTTTGATTGCTATAATTGGTCTACCTTTCTTTTTAGTGATTGTCCGTAAAGGAGGCCGTGCATTCTCATGATTCTTCCCGCTACAAGAAAAAAGCAGCGTCTCTTAGCCGGCTGCTTAACTGTTTTAATATTGCTGCTGACCACAGTTGCGATGGGACTTGGCTATGCATCTATCGAATGGAATCGAATAATCCCTACTTTACTTGGTCAAGGAACATTCAAAGAAGAATTCGTACTGTTTTCGATCCGTCTTCCGCGAATCATCATCACCCTTCTAGCCGGTGCCGCACTCGCCCTGTCCGGTGCTATTTTACAAGGAATTACACGAAATGATTTAGCCGATCCTGGAATTATCGGAATTAATTCAGGCGCTGGCGTGGCGATTGCAATATTCTTCCTATTTTTCCCGATCGAAGCAGGATCATTCTCATTTTTCTTACCGCTGGCAGGATTTGCAGGTGCTATTGTGACGTCCGTTCTCATTTATCTATTTGCATACAGCCGTAAATCCGGACTGCAGCCTATGCGGCTTGTACTTGTCGGAATTGGGTTTTCCATGGCACTTTCTGGAATCATGGTTGTGATCACCTCCTCTGCTAAACGGGAAAAGGTTGATTTCATTTCCAGGTGGATTGCAGGTAATATTTGGGGCACTGATTGGCCGTATATTTGGGCTCTTCTGCCTTGGCTGCTGATATTGATACCTTTCGCTCTCTATAAAGCATATCGATTGGATTTATTAGGTCTGAATGAATCTATATCTACAGGGGTTGGTGTTTCAGTTGAACGAGAACGGTTGATTTTGTTACTTACAGCAGTTGCATTAGCTGCTTCTGCTGTATCTGTTACAGGCGGAATTGCATTTATTGGTTTAATGGCGCCACATATTGCAAAGTCCTTAGTTGGCCCGCGCCATCGATTGAATTTACCTATTGCCATTCTGATCGGTAGCTTTCTATTGTTGCTAGCGGATACGTTGGGACGGAATATTTTAGAACCAGATGGAATTCCCGCAGGCATCATCGTCTCATTGATAGGAGCCCCGTACTTTTGTTACTTGCTATTGAAAAAATGAATTAAAAAACGCCAGAACGACACATCCTTTAAAGGATATATCGTTCTGGCTTTTAAATCCTCATCTGTCTCATTCTTATCTAACTAAATAACTCTTGTTTAAAATTGAGTAAGTAAATAGTAAGTAAAAAACCCAACCAAGTAAACGGCTGGATTTTTTAACGTTTCACGTGGAACATTGTAGGATTTTGTCAATTAAAAAAATTTTGTCGTCCATGTTTCGCCATTCCACACGGTTGAAACAACATCTTCATAAAAATCGGGTTCATGTGAGATGAGTAAGATACTGCCCTTATATTCTTTCAATGCACGCTTCAACTCTTCTTTTGCATCAGCATCCAAGTGATTGGTCGGCTCATCCAGTACCAATAAATTTGTCTCCTGATTTACCAGCTTACATAGTCGTACTTTCGCACGTTCCCCTCCACTTAACACTTTCACTTTGCTCTCGATATGCTTCGTCGTCAATCCGACACGTGCTAAAGCAGCACGTACTTCATATTGTGCAAAGTGCGGAAACTCACTCCAAATTTCTTCCAGACATGTATTATCTGTCTCAGCTTTCATTTCCTGTTCAAAATAACCAATGGATAAATGTTCTCCCTGCTCTACTTTTCCTTGCAAAGCCGGAATTTCACCGAGAATACTTTTCAAAAGTGTTGTTTTCCCAATACCGTTCGCTCCTGCCAATGCAATTTTTTGTCCTCGTTCCATCGTCAGGTCGAGTGGTTTTGAAAGGGGCTCGTCATAACCAATTACGAGTCCAGTCGTTTCGAATAAATACTTACCTGGCGTCCGTGCCGTTTTGAAATCAAAATGCGGCTTCGGCTTTTCAGAGTCCAGTTCAATTACATCCATTTTATCCAGCTTCTTCTGACGGGACATCGCCATTCGGCTTGTCGCAGCATTTGCTTTATTACGTGCAACGAAATCTTTCAAATTGGCGATTTCTTTCTGTTGCTTCTTATACGCAGCTTCCACTTGCTGTTGTTTCATCTCATGCACGCGCAAAAACTCGTTATAATCGCCTGGGTAGCGATTAATTTTCTGATTTTCCATATGATAAATTAAATTGATGACATTGTTCAAAAATGGAATATCGTGCGAAATCAAAATAAATGCACCAGGGTATTCCTGTAAGTAGGTACGTAGCCACTCAATATGTTCTACGTCCAAGTAGTTCGTTGGCTCATCCAACAGCAAAATATCCGGCTTCTCAAGCAAAAGCTTCGCTAGCAATACTTTGGTCCGTTGTCCACCACTTAAGTCGTGTACGTCCCGATCCAGACCGAATTCATTCAAACCAAGACCGTTCGCCACTTCTTCCACTTTCGCATCGATCATATAAAATCCACTTTGCTCCAATGTGTCCTGAATCTGTCCCGTCTCTTCCAAAAGGCTTTCCAATTCATCCGGCTCTACTTCACCCATCTTAGCAAACAGTTCATTCATTTCAGTTTCCATATCGTATAAATACTGAAATGCCGTACGCAATACATCGCGAATCGACATTCCTTGTTTCAAAACGGCATGTTGATCCAAATATCCAATCCGTACACGTTTCGACCAATTCACTGTCCCTGCATCTGGCTCCAGCTTGTGCGTGATGATATTCATGAACGTAGATTTCCCTTCTCCGTTCGCACCTATCAATCCGATATGTTCCCCTGCCAACAAACGAAACGACACGTCATCGAAAATCGCCCGATCTCCAAATCCATGACTAATATTTTTCACTGTTAATAAACTCATGATGTACACCTATTCCTTTTTATTCATTGATATTCTAAAAAACAATTACTGTACAACAAGAACACTTGGACAGTAATGCGTTAATCATAGCTGTTTCTATTATTTTACCATCCCCGACTTCCAATTGCTTTAAAAACAAAAAACCAGCCTCATTATAGGCTGGCTCGATTATTCTTCTTCCACTTCCACAATAAGCTCAATTTCGACAGGAATATCAAACGGAAGCGTATTGACGCCGATCGCTGAGCGAGCATGCTCTCCTTTGTCGCCAAACACTTCGACAATAACATCTGATGCTCCGTTGATCACTTCCGGCTGCCGAATAAAATCATCAGTCGAATTAACAAAGCCTAAGATCTTCACAAAGCTTTTGATTTTATCCAATGAACCAAGCTCGGCCCGCAGATTGCTCATTAACTGAAGAGCCGTTTCTCGGGCTGCCTGATAGCCTTGCTCCATTGAAACATCATCGCCCAGTTTTCCTGTAATCATTGCTTTTCCTTCACGCATATAACCGGCACCTGATGTGTAAAGTGCACTTCCCAGACGGGCAGTCATCTGATAGTTCGCCATAGGCCGTGAAGCTGGTGGTAATTCAATTCCTAGTTCTTTGAGTTTTCCTTCGATGTTCATCTCTTGTCCTCCGATCCTAAAATATTGAATTGATCGTATCATGTAGCCTAGGAACCGTCAAAATCAATTCAAAAAGGAACATGTGACCATCCACATGTTCCTTCCATTATTTCATTTTGTACAATTCCTGATTCAAGGATTTGAATAAGGAGTAAATCATCAGCACGACGATGAACGAGAACGGCAAGGCCGCTATAATGATTGTATTTTGCAAAGCAGCGAGACCACCTACTGAAAGTAAGATCAATGCAATTGCAGATTGAATGATTCCCCAAATGACCTTCACAGAATTCGGCGGCGTCAATGAGCCATACGTTGACTGCATTCCGAGCACATATGTAGCAGAATCTGCTGATGTGATGAAGAAAGATGTCACAAGAAGAATGGCGAATAACGAGATCAAGAACGACAATGGTAGCTCGTTAAACATTTCAAACACAACTATCTCAATATCTAAAGATGCCAAGTCCACTGCGCCTGAATTCTGTATATCTACAGCTGTCGAACCGAACGCAGCAAACCAGATAAAACCGAAGAATGATGGAACGAGTAGCACACCCGCCATAAACTCACGGATTGTGCGTCCTTTTGAGACACGCGCAATGAACATACTGACGAATGGAGACCAAGAAATCCACCAAGCCCAGTAGAAAATTGTCCAACCGTCAAGCCACCCTCGATTTTCTCCATTCAACGGAGCTGTTCCCATACTCATTTCGATGAGATGAGTAAAATAGCCCCCAACTGAATCTGTGAACATATTCAAGATCAACAATGTCGGTCCTAAGATTAAAATAAACCCTAAAAGCGCGACAGCTAATATCAAATTCGTGTTGGATAGATATCGTATTCCTTTATTTAACCCTGACCACGCGGAGCCGATAAACAAAAACGTCACGACAGTTACAATGATAAATTGAGACTGTATACCGATCGAGAATCCGAATAAATAATTCAAACCTGCATTAATTTGAACTGCGCCAAAGCCGAGGGAGGTTGCTACGCCAAAAGCTGTTGCAAAAACAGCAAGAACATCAATTACTGTCCCCCAAGGACCTTTCATCTTCGCTCCAAAAATCGGCTTCAGTGTTGCTGAAATTAAACCAGGTTCACCTTTTCGAAACTGAGAATATGCTAAAGCCAATGCTACCATTCCATACAATGCCCAGATGTGAAGACCATAATGTAAAAATGTTTTTCGCATCGATTCTTTAAATGCGGCAGCTGTGAAAGGATCTTCAGTAGCCGGAACAGCGTAGTGGGATATAGGTTCTGCAGCACCGTAGAAAACCAAACCAATTCCCATGCCTGCAGAGAAAAGCATTGCAATCCATGTAATTGTAGAGAATTGCGGTCGATCCGAATCTTTTCCTAAACGAATCTTTCCATAAGGGCTGAATATCATAAAAATACTGAGTAACAAGAGTGCAGTCATGAGCAACATGTAATACCAACCAAACGATGATGCTACAAATGCTTTGCCGGAGTTTGTGATCTGCTCAAAATGTTCTGGATCAATTACACCATAGCCAACAGCCAAGATGATCAATCCTATTGTAATGTAAAAGACATTTGAAATTTTCTTCATGGTTCCCCCAATTAACATAGTTTGCATAGCAGTTGTACACTATACTCTCAATTAATTAAGAAATCAAATGAATATGTGGAAGTTTTTTATTTTATTAGTACGTGAGGAGCCCTAAACCCTTGCATGGCGGTCTATATTGTGTTTTTCTGAAATTTAAAATGAAAACTTCTTACACAGTAGTTTAAAAGGAATTTCCCGGTTATTCCCCAAATATTGACCAATTGGTTAGCCTTAGGTCTTTGATACTTGGAAGTCTTTTCTAGTTGTCTTTATTTATAGTACGAAGTGTTATTCAATAAAAAAGCCGGCAAGAGATTGGACTGTCATCTCTTGCCGACTTCTTCTTATTTGTCTAAATACATTACAGCATAATTATCGTTTTCCATTGGATGCGGCTCAAATCCTTTAACATAATCAGCAAATGCGATCGGCGGTGTAGTATGCGCCAATGGAACCCAAGGAGCGTCTAAGTGGAATCGTTCCTGTGCTTTCTTATACAATTCGACCCGTTCATCTTGGTCGAATGTGACACGTGCCTGTTCAATTAATTCTTGGAACTCTTCATTATCATAGAACGCTAAATTGTTCGCAGGGGTTTCCATATTCGTATTGCTCAGATTTGGGTAGAGGAAGTTGTCTGGGTCTGCCATAACACCAGTCCATCCATATAAAGCCATTGGATGCTGTCCGTCACCCGTCTTTTCCAAATATGTTGCCCACTCATAAGTGACAATTTTTGCTTTGATACCAATTTCCTCCAAATTAGCTTGGATTGCTTCAGCTGTTTTCATTGGTTGTGGAAGGTATGGACGAGGGTTGCTCATCGCCCAGATTTCTGTCTCGAACCCTTCAGGATAGCCAGCTTCTGCAAGCAATGCTTTCGCTGCCTTTACGTCAAATTTATAATCCTCTATTTCATCGTTATACCCCCATAAAGCAGGTGGCACCGGACTTTTTGCAACATCTGCAAATCCACTGTAGAACCCATCAACAAGTGCCTTCTTGTCAATCGCCATATTGATCGCTTGTCTCACTTTGACATCGTCAAATGGTACTTTCTGCGTATTCATCACCATAAAGCCTTCATTGAAACTTGGTCGTTTGACGAGTTTTAATTTTTCGTCTTTTTCTACGGTTTTTGCGTCTTCCGGATTCATCCCATCAATGAAATCTGCTTCTCCGCTCAGCAAAACATTCAAACGGGCCGAGTTGTCCGGAACAACTGTAAAGATAATCTGATCCAGCAGCGGCTGATTTTCCACATAATAATTCTCATTCGCTTTGACGACAATTTTGTCATTGCGTGTCCAGCTATCAAACTGGAATGGTCCCGTACCTACCGGATTTTCATAAAATCGTTCGTTGTACTGTTCTATAGCTGTCGGGCTTGCAATACCAAACATCGGGATTGCCAAATAGCTGATAAATGGAGCGACCTTTTCCTTCAACTTGATTTCTACCGTATGTTCATCCACAGCCTTCACATAGTCGATTTTATGTTCTTCGTCTCCTTTAAATCCACCATACAAGAATGGATAGTACGGGAAATCTCCGATATGATATTCGTTTTCGGTATCCATCCAACGTTCAAAATTAAACACGACAGCATCGGCGTTAAAATCAGTGCCGTCATGGAAAGTTACGCCCTTTTTAAGTGCAAGTGTCCATGTTAAGCCATCTTCACTCGTTTTATAGGATTCAGCCAATTTAGGCTGTAATTGCAAGTCTTTATCATACTCAAATAAAGTTTCAAAAATAGCGTGAGTCACTCGAATGGATTCTCCGTCTGTAATATTGATCGGATCTAATCCTACAGAGTCGGCACCTCTTGCATAGACCATCGTACCGCCTTCTTTTGAGCTCCCATTCCCTTTTGAAGCATCCGCCTCTTTTTCATTATCACTCGAACAAGCGCTTAAAATAAATAACCCTAAGATTACGCTCATTGCATACAAAAATCGCTTCATAAAATTTCCCCCTTCAGGTAACTGTCTTAGATGTTCTTTTTCTATTCTCAGTTAATTGGTTTGAAAAGTCAATGTACTTAGAAATTTTATTCACAGACTTTTGAAGTTTTACATGCAATGTGTTTTAATAGAGGAAGGATAAACTTCATACGATTGTAGGTGACTTATGAGAACATTGCAGGAAACAATAAAAGTACATTACTCTTCTTTATCACCCGGTCAACAGAAAGTAGCTGCCTTCTATATAGAACGACCCCAAGAAGCTGCATTGTTAACTGCTTTCCAGATCGGAAAGCAAGTGGGCGTCAGTGAAACGACAGTTATTCGCTTGGCTTATGCATTAGGATTTAGCGGTTATTCTGAATTACAACAAGCCCTTCGAAAAGATTGGCTTTTACCTAAACAAGACATTTCCGAAGTATTGCCTTCAAAAGATGGACAAACAAACGACAATCAACTCATTCGTCAAGTAATTCTAAGAGAGCAAGCCCTTTTACAGAACCTGGCCGAGCAGATAAAAGTGGATGACGTTTGGGCAATGGCAGAGACGCTTATTCATTCAGATCGAATATATATTGGCGGTTTCGGCAGTTCATATGCTGCAGCCTACTGGTTATATTACGCACTGAAACAAATGCGAGGCAATGTTGTAATATCCAGTCCTACTGGATTTATGACGGAAGACATTTGTGACTTGACTACAAATTCAGCGGCTGTAATTTTCTCATTTCCCCGCTACCGTCAAGATACCGTGCAAGCCGCAACGATTGCGAAAGAGCAAGGAGCAAAGATAATCGGCATTACAGACCGAACACTATCCCCTATCGGTCAACTAGCGGATATGACATTTACGAGTTCGGAAAATGAGGTGACAGATGCTCATTCCATTGCCTCGATCATCAGTCTATTGGATATGCTTCTTGCAGGTATGCGAATACGTGACTGCGAACACATTGCCAAACGCCAACAACAGCTAGAGCATTTATATGCTGAACAACAATTATTTTCAGAATAGAATGGAGGATAACTCAATGAACAACCCAATTCAATTCATTTCAGATCATAAAGAACAACTTCTACAAACCTATCAAGAGTTGCATGCACTGGCAGAGCCTAGCTGGGAAGAGAAGAAAACTTCTCGCTATCTACAGGACAAACTTTCAGCTGCCGGCTTGCAAATCAAAACTTATCCAGATCACTATGGATTTATTGCAGAAATACCCGGTGAAAAAGAGAGCGTTATCGCGCTTCGTGCCGATATGGATGCGTTGGTTCAAGAAGTGGACGGCGTTGTAAAAGCCAATCATTCTTGCGGCCATGATGGACATAGCACAATGGCATTATATGCTGCGCTTGCGCTGCAGAATAGCAAAGCCACTTTACAACATACTATTCGATTCATCTTCCAGCCTGCTGAAGAAAAAGCTGAAGGAGCATTGCAGATGATGAAGGAGGGTGTCTTAGAAAATGTCTTGTTTTTAGGCGGTGTCCATGTAAGACCACACACGGAAGTACCTTATGGCAAATCGGCCCCTGTCATCTTGCACGGTTCATCTGCAACATTGACTGGCGTCATCACGGGGACACCCGCTCATGCAGCACGGCCAGAGGAAGGTAATAACCCAATTGAAGCGGCGAGTTTATTGATTCAAGCATTAAAACAAATTCGTCTGCAAGGCAATAAAAAGTACTCTATTAAAATGACGGAACTGCATGGCGGAGAGACGAGTAACTCCATCCCAGAAAGTGCTCGCTTCACGCTTGATGTACGTGCAGAAGCGAATGAAACGATGGTTGCTTTGCTGGCAAAGGCACAATATATTATCGAGAGCACCGCAAAGCTGACAGAGACGAACATTGCTTGCGAACAAATAGGCTACTCCCCGGCAGCTACCGAAAACTCAGTTGCCGTTCGAATGGCACAACATGCAATTGGTTCCGTATTGGGTCGCGAGAACGTTGCCGGCCCTTGTATTTCACAAGGAGCTGAAGACTTTCATTTTTACACATGGAAAACACCTCATATTCCAGCTACGATGATTGGATTAGGCTGCGATTTAAAGCCAGGACTACATCATCCGCAAATGACATTTAACACGGACGCTTTGGTTTATGGAACGAAAATACTGATTGAGCTGGTTATGAAGGCAGACCAAGAATTGGAGGAGAATATCCTGTGAAAAATCCAACCCTGACGATTCGAACAATCGATTCGCTTGAAGATCTACAAAAAGTTCATGCTCTTGAATCCATCGTTTGGAGTGTGGAAGACACCGTGCCAACCAGCCATACGATCGCTACCGTAAAGAACGGCGGGCTGATTTTGGGAGCATTTGATGAAGACCGACTAATTGGTTTTCAATATAGCTTCCCCGGTTTCGATGGCAAAAGTATCTATCTTTATTCACACAGTCTAGGCATTCATCCCGATTACCGCAGACTGGGTATTGGTGAACAATTGAAAGTGGCTCAAAAGAAAGTGGCACTCGAAAAAGGGTATGATCGTATCGTTTGGACATACGATCCACTTGAAACAGTCAATGCCAATCTGAATCTACATAAACTGCGTGCCGTAGTAGTGGATTATACAGAAAATGCGTACGGAGAAATGGAAGATGGAATGAACAATGGAATACCGACCGATCGTTTTACAGTGGAGTGGAATATTCGGGAACAGCCCACCGATTCTGCGCCTATCGATTTAGACAAAGTACATTCACTAGTTGAAACGAGTGTGGATAATGGTTTCTTGCATGCAGAGCATATGAATTGGCAAACCGACCATCAGAAATTAATCGTTCCAGTGCCTGCAAACTTCCAAGAACTCAAACAACATGATTTGACAGCAGCAATTATCTGGCGAGAAAAAACGAGAGAAATCTTTAAAGGTTGCTTGAGCAATGGCTGGATCGTGACCGATCTGCTTAAACATCCCGAAAACAATGAAGGCTACGTCTATATTTTAGAGAAAAGAGGAAATTATGATGGAGATTAAAACAGTTGTTTTGCGGTATATGAAAATGAAATTGCTTCACCCATTCAAGACGAGTGTCGGAGTGGAGCAGGACAAAGACTTTATTTTGGTGGAAGTGAAATCAGCAGATGGGCAATCCGGCTTCGGTGAATCAGTTGCTTCGATTTCCCCGCTGTTTCATGAAGAAACGGTCCAAACGAATTGGCATATGCTGAGTGATTATTTGATTCCGTTACTTTTGAAGTCAGATATTCAGCATCCTGACGATGTTACGAAGATGTTTGACCACTTCAGAGGGAACTATAACGCGAAGGCGGCAATTGAAGGTGCTGTTTGGGACTTATATGCAAAAAAACAGAATATGTCGCTAGCTACCGCTTTAGGTGGCACGAAAAAGCAAATCGAAGTAGGTGTCAGCGTAGGAATCCAAGAAACGGAAGCAAAATTGTTGAAGAAAGTAGAAGGCTATTTGGAGAGAGGCTTCAAACGTATCAAAGTCAAAGTGATGCCGGAAAGAGACTTGGATATTCTGCAGGCGATTCGCGGAGAATTTCCTGATATCCAGCTAATGGCGGACGCAAACTGTGCATATACGTTGGCGGATATTGAGCATTTGCGAAAATTTGATGAGTTTGGTCTGACAATGATCGAACAGCCCCTTGCACACGGCGACATTGTGGACCATGCACAATTGCAGGCCAATATCGAAACACCGATCTGTCTGGATGAAAGCATTCATTCCGCGGAAGACGTACGAAAATCGATTGAACTCGGTAGTACGAAGATCATCAACTTAAAAATTGGACGTGTGGGTGGATTAACGGAATCGAAGAAAATCCATGACTTATGTGTACAGCATAATATTCCGCTTTGGTGCGGTGGTATGCTCGAAGCAGGTGTCGGACGCGCTCACAATATCGCGATCACAAGCTTACCAGGCTTCACACTGCCGGGTGACACCGCTCCTTCCGCTCATTATTGGGATGAAGATATTATCTTACCGGAAGTCACCATGAATGACGGACTCATTGATGTGCCTACAACTCCAGGAATTGGATTTGATTTAAACTGGGACAAGGTAGAAGAGTGCATGGTGCATAGCCGGGTATTTCACAGGGGTTAAGGAACGAAATTGGCATATAGTAAGGCTGGAGGGATCTTCATGAAATCAAAAATATATATCCAGAATGAAAAACACCAAGCAGGCATGACAATGAAAGATTTCGAAAGTCCGGAAAGCAACAACATGGCACTTCATGCATGCAAATCTGCTAAAAGTGTGCTCTACAACCGAGAGCGATTAGCCAGCTTTCTACAGTCCAGTCCTGCAAATTTCGTTTTTGCCAATCAAACACACAGCGCAAACTTTCATCATGTGACTGAAAACGATCGGGGTAAAGGTGCGCTACGTCAAGATACCGCCATAGCGGACACAGATGCGCTGTATACATTTGAACCGAACATTGTATTATGCAGCTTGACCGCAGATTGTGTTCCTGTGATTTTTTATAGCGAAGACAATCCACTGATCGGTGTCATTCATTCGGGTTGGCAAGGGACCGTGAAGGAAATCACGCTGAAACTATTCCAGCACTTGCAGCAAACGGAACAGTGCAACCTCAATCATGTGCATGTACAAATGGGCGCGGCGCTTAGTCAGAGGAAGTTTGAAGTCGATAAAGACGTCTATACAAAATTCCACGATCTTGGCTATGCAGACGAATGGATTGAATACAATGAAGTGACAAATAAATTTCATATCGACAACCAGCTAACGGTGAAAAAGCAATGCGAATTGGCCGGTATTCCTCCTGGCAATATTTCGATTGACCGCATGTGTACGTTTCAAAGTACGGACGGCTTTTCTTATCGTGAAGATAAACAAGCGGGCCGACATTTGAGCTTTATCCGGAGAACAAAATAAAAAGGCTATCCCAAAAAGTTGTTTCATCTTTTTGGGATAGCCACTAATTTAGTTTCCTACTATTTTTAACATGTTGTATTTTTATAAATTACTAAAAGATTAGATCTTAAATTGTTGTACTACTTTACTGAGCTCTTCACTGAGTTCTGTTAATTTTACCGCGGAGTCCGTGACGGATTGAGTAGCCCGTAGCTGCTCTTCTGTCGATGCACTCACTTCTTCGCACGCTGCTGCCGTTTCCTGTGAAGTCGCCGCCATCATTTGGATGGTCTGAGCCACTTGCTCTTTATACGTTGTCACGCTTTGTACTTGGCTATAAATATCATCAATGGACTCTTGCATATCGCTCATCAAGTGTGAAATATCTTTAAATGTTGTTTCGGTCTCTTCCACAACACTGCTTTGACGATGAAAATTATCCATAGTTTCTTGCATTTGAGTCGTGACCATTCGCGACTCTTCTTGTAATTCTAAAACTGTGACTTTCACTTCGTCCGTAGAGCGTGCAGATTGCTCTGCTAATTTGCGCACCTCTTCAGCCACAACAGCGAAACCTTTTCCATGCTCCCCTGCACGGGCAGCTTCAATACTCGCATTTAACGCCAACAGATTGGTCTGAGAAGAAATATCGGTAATCGTCTCCATAACACTGCCGATCGCTTTCACCTTATTCCCTAAGTTCCCAATCACACTGAACATGGATTTTAAATCATTTTCCCAATCGGCAAATGAACCTTGCATCTGTTTCATCTGTTCAGACCCATTTGTGTTCATCACACCTGCTTGCTGCGCCATTTCCGTCATTCGGCGAGAACGGCTTGCAATTTCATTGATTTGTTCGCCAAGTGAGTCTGCCTGTACCGTAACATCTTCCGAATCCTCTGCAGACTTTGCCGCCCCTTTTGCAATTTCATTAACTGCATGTGCCACTTCTGAACTGGAAGCACTCGTTTCTTCTGCTACCGCGCTCATACTCTCTGAATTCATTCGTACGTCTGCCGCGGATTGATTGACAACTGTAATGATCGTATCCATATGCCCTATCATTGTGTTGAATGAATTCCCTAGTTCACCAAATTCATCCTTCGATTGATTGTTGGAACGGACAGTTAAATCACCTTGCGCGACAGATGCCATGAGATCTTTCAGTGTATCTACCGGCTTTAAGGTTTTTGACATTAAGGCATATAGGAAAGCGGCTAAAATGACCAATGTGATAAGTGTGATACTAATCATGGATGTTCTTAGCTTATTGGCCATCAGGTTAATTTCCTTCTTATCATAGACTGCACTGATTTTCCAGCCTAAATCAGGGAGTGTGGAATAGACCATCACATGATCGTTACCTTCCACCTCGTAGTGGATAACGTCCGACTCTTTATTTTTTGCATACATTTCAGCAATATATGGATGCTCCATAAGACTTTCACCTTGAAGAGTGGGATGTGAAATGGCTGTACCGGTTTTGTCTAGCATAATAGGATAGCCATGAAAGCCCAGCTCTGTTTCCTCTAACTCTGAAGTAAAGGTAGACAGATCCAATGTTATACCGATTACTCCCGCAATTTGACCATCTAACTCGACTGCTTTTGCTCCAGTGATGGCCAATTCATTCGTTCCCGCGTCTATGTATGGATCTGTCCAAAATACTGAATCAGGATTTTCTGCTGCCCCTTTATACCAGCCCCTGCTAGTGGGATCAAAGCCCTCTTCCATTTCAACGAACGGAACGTGAAGCATATTCTTGTCAGGTGTCGCATAATAAATGAATGTGGTTTTGTCATGAACTTCTAAAAAGTCTAGTAGAATTTGATTGAGTGGTTGCTGCACATCCACTTCCGATTCGCCTGTCGCACTTTTATAATCTCTAAAATCCGAAGAACTTGCTAATTGGCTAAGGCCCTTTTCAAATTGCTCTATGTACTTTCCTGTCGAACGACTTAGTTCATGAACAATTGCTTCGCTTGCCTCGACATTGTTCTCAAAAGAATTTTTTTGTACTGCATTACTGCTGAACGCTGTCATAATTGCAGCCCCTAAGAAAAACAAAACAATTGAACTGCTGATGATTTTCGTCTTTATCGACCTTTTCATAATCCATTCTCCCTGTCTGTATATAGTACTTCCCCACTAGTTTATCGTCTAAAGTATCCGTAAGTTTAGTTTCTTTAAAACATTTTTAATAATTTTAAACCTAGTATCGAATAAAATAATCCCCTCCACATTAAGTAGAGAGGATCCGACATCTTGTGTTATTCTATTCGAATTCTTTAATATTTATTTGCTCGATTTCTTACCGATCTTCCGCCAATCATTCACTATTTATCCTCATCCTCAATTGTTATGTCTCTTTCATTGTCTTTTCTCATTGCCGTAAAGTCTGGTTCATCACCGAATTCAGCGTTATAGTTCACATTTCTAAATGCTTCACGGTTTTCACTGTATTCACCTTCTATCTCTTCATCCGGCTTGAATAAAAGAGCGATCGCTGCCAATCCACTAAGCCCTACAATTGCATAGATAATCTTTGCAAGTATTGTGTTTTGCCCCCCAAATATAGTTGCCACTAAATCAAAACCGAAAAACCCTATTAATCCCCAGTTAAGAGCTCCGATAATGACCAATGCCAATGCAACCCGCATAACCATACTCATACCTAACACCTCCTTCAGTAAATCCATAATCGAATTCAATACAGAACTGTAAAGATTCCTTCTTATAGTTCACTAAAAGAGATTTTTCATGCATATTTTTATACACATAGACCGTTAACAGGTTCTATTTCTGTTGTCTGGACTCTACAGTAGAAGAAGACTACAAATGAAAGTAGGGACGACATGCGAATTGATGGAGTTTTTTCAGGAGGCGGATTGAAAGGATTTGCATTAGTAGGTGCCGTTCAAGAATTGGAGAAACAAGGCTATCGTTTTAGAAACTTGGCGGGAACGAGTGCTGGGGCAATTTTAGCAAGCTTTTTGGCTGCAGGATATACAGCAAATGAGATAGAGAAAATGTTAGCGGAAGAAGATTTTCAATCATTGCTTGATCCACGAAAAACCTTGCTGCCATTTCCTTTCATGAAATGGGTTTCGCTTTATTGGAGAATGGGTCTTTATCAAGGAAAAGCGCTAGAGGATTGGTTTTTTGACAAGCTCGCACGAAAAGGTTGCTATGCATTTGGCGATTTGCCGAAAGACTCGTTGAAACTGGTGGCATCTGATTTAACGAACGGAAAAATGATGCTGTTGCCTGATGACTTAGAGCAATATGGCTATGATCCCGATAAATTTTCTATTGCGAAAGCATTGCGTATGAGTTGCGGAATTCCCTATTTCTTTGAACCCGTCCGTCTGGATGCACCAAAGGGAGCAGTAGTTGTAGACGGTGGCGTGCTGAGTAATTTTCCAATGTGGATTTTTGATGACGATACACGCCATCCATTGATTGGATTGAAATTAAGCCGCCGCCAAGAGGAAACATCCGGTCGTCCCATTCACAATGCATTGCAATTATTCGAAGCATTGTTTTCCACGATGAAAAATGCGCATGATGAAAAATATATTTCTCGAGAACACGAAAAAAACATCGTCTTTATTCCCGTGGATGATTACAGTGCAACGCAATTTGATCTGACCGAAGAACAAATGGAGGAATTGCTCAATATTGGACGAAACCGAACCAAGCAATTTTTACGCACTTGGTCTCCAACACGTTTACAGGTCGTCAGAAAACAAAATGTCATCTAAATGAAATATTTGCTCTTATCTCTGTTTAACTCATAGATTTGGCGGGTAAAATGACTTATAAGGAGGGTTGCAATGATGACTAATTGTCAAGAAAGTTTTATCTTCAACAGAGAGCTGCAACTTTTGACCGATGAATACCAAACTGCACCCGCCGATGTAAAATCTTTTATCCTAAAAGATATTCAGCTGCTCAAAACAGCGATTTCTCTTTTGCAAGGCGATGCAAGTTAATATAGAAACATCCACTTAGCTATACAGTTTTTCCAAGTTTTTATTACGCTCCATTCTTTCTTCTCCTGTTGCCAAATCATATTTTTTCAGTAGATGAAATACCTCATTCAACGTCCCTTGATCCAATGGCTTGCTTAAAAAAATCTCACTACGCTTGAATAAATCTTTCGGCAAAAACATGTGTTGTTCTTTCAGCTTTTGCAAGACATCATTTTGAGAATGGTCGATTGTACACCTGCTCATTTGCGCTCACTCCTTTACTCAACACTCTATCACAATTTTCAATAAACTGAAAACCAAGGCTTGCTGCTTAGATGTGTGTGCTGCAAGCCTTAGTTTATCCATTTGACAACACAACAAGCACCTACTATACTGAGGTTAATTATATGAACGGGGTGACGAGTGGACAATGGATAACTAATCTATGGAAGATTAAGGAAACGAATATTTTTTCGCTTTCAAGAACCATAGGATTAGTCTGTACATTTTGCCGCTCGCACAATAATAGTGCGATTTTTAAACATGGCTAATCCTTCTAAACTACTTGTTTAGAAGGATTTTTTCTTTCTAAACATTAAGGAGAGATGCTACATGCAAGTTACTGTGACACACCGTTTATTCAAAGAAACTACCTTGACGATCGAGCGTGGTGAAACCATTGGGATTGTCGGGCCTAATGGCTGCGGCAAATCTACGCTTCTACACCAACTACACGACACTATAAAAACAAGTGCGCTTATGACACAAGAGGCGCAAAGCGAAAAACTGGAGTTTACATCCGAGGAACTTGCATTCCTCAGTGATTGGCAGGTCCCAGCCCTTCCCTACGAAAAGTTAAGCGGAGGTGAGCAATTGAAGCTCCGCCTCGCGAAGGCGTTAACTTCGCGCGCACCGATTCTTTTACTCGATGAGCCGACTAATCATCTAGACGATGACAGCTTAGCAAAGCTTACAGAACTGGTCCAAACAAGTTCCAAAACATGGATAATCGTATCACATGACCGATTCTTTTTAGACCAAGTCGCCACGACTATCTGGGCGATTGATGATGGCGCGATTGATGTGGTCACTGGCGATTATAGTCATTATGAAACATGGCGCAAAGCGAAGCGTGATAGCCAGGCGCATGCGTACACTGTACAACAAAAGCACATTGCACGTGTCGAGCAGCAATTAAATGAGCTCCAGACATGGTCGGCTACTATGCATAAAGAATCCACAGCTGCCCACCACCCGAAAGCAATGGGCGCGAAGGAATATTACCGAACCAAAGCTAAACGTGCAGATAAGCAAGTGAAATCGAAACGTAAAAAACTCGAACAACAATTGCAGGAACATCACATTGATAAAGTCAGCAAGGAACATACCATTCATTTCTCGCTTGCCGTCGAGCGTACGATAGGCAAACGCATTATTGAATTAAAAAACGTAGCAGTTTCTCCTATTTTACAAGATGTAAACCTAGTTGTGACCCGTGGCGAAAAAGTTGCAATACTTGGTGCAAATGGAGCCGGTAAATCTACTTTACTACACGCAATATATACATCTGCGATAACAAGCGGAGAACTTTGGCTAACAGAGGCAGCAAACATTGGCTATTTATCGCAGTCAGTTTTCGATCTTCCTCTTGAACAAACGGTTGCCGAATTCTTTACGTACGATAACTTCGAGGAAGAAGGCACAATCCGTACACAACTCATTCTTTTAGGCTTCACTAATGCACACTGGCATACAGCCATTCATGAGTTAAGCATGGGCGAACGGATTAAATTAAAAATTGCTAAGTTTATCATGGAGCGACGCAATGTTTTATTATTAGACGAACCAACAAATCATCTCGACATTGCGTCTCGCGAGCAATTGGAAGATGCGCTACTGGCTTATGAAGGCACGCTTATTTTCGTTTCCCACGACCGCTACTTTCGGGAAAAACTAGCTACTCGCAGTGTAACAGTTGAAAATGGCACACTGCACTTACCACAAGCTAAACAAACAATGAATGAAGTATTACTTGCACTCGAGACTGAAAAACAGGCCGTGCTTGGACAATTGTCATATTTGACTCCTAAGGATCCACAATACGCCGTGCTAGATGCTCGCTTCACTGAACTATTGAAGTTAATTAAAAAGGCTAAATCGTGATTAATTATAAGCTTGCGAATAATTAAGGCTAAGTACTATTAATCCTATCGTCACCAATCACGCCGAAACGGTATCATTCTTCGAAAGCTTTTGCATAGTTGCACCTTCCCTTCAAATGAAATCTCATTTGAAGGTTTTTTTATTTAACTACACTTGACTCTACTTAGCTATCTGTATATACTGTGCATATACAGTATATGAAAAGAAATGAGGTGATGTATTGAATATTGTCATCTCCAATACAGTGAACCAACCAATTTATGTACAGATTAAGAACCAGCTTAAAGAGCAGATCCTACTTAAAGAATTACAGGAGAAGGAAGCACTGCCTTCCATTCGAAAACTCGCGAAAGACTTGCAGGTCAGTGTCATCACGACAAAAAAAGCGTATGAAGAGCTGGAAAGAGATGGACTGATTGAAACTTTCCCGGGAAAAGGTTCGTTTGTCGCAGCACAAAATCATGAATTGCTGAAGGAAGAGCAATTGAAGAAAATTGAGGATCAACTGGCAATGGTCATTGAAGATAGCCGAGCTTTCGATGTGGGATTAGAAGAATTGGTTGATATGCTGACATTGTTATATGAGGAGTGAGAAAAGTGGAAAATGTTGTGGAAGTCCGCCGCTTGACGAAACAGTTGAATGGCTTTGTGCTGAATGATCTGAACTTTGATATTAAGAAAGGTTTCATTACTGGTTTTATTGGACCGAATGGGGCAGGAAAAAGTACTACCATTCGCTGCATTATGGACTTAATCCGTCAAGATCAAGGCGATATCCGTATTTTTGATAGGTCTCATAGCGAACATACGGCGAAGATCAAACAGCGAATTGGGTTTGTTTACGATGAAAATTACTATTATGAGGATAGCTCAATTGAAAAAAACAAACGGATTCTATCCCCTTTCTATAAAAATTGGGATGATGAATTATTTTACTACTATCTAAAAAAATTTCACCTCCCTGCTACTAAACTCGTAAAACATTTATCAAAAGGAATGCGAATGAAGTTTTCACTCGCGATGGCACTTGCCCACCATCCCGAATTCATTATTATGGATGAGCCGACAGCCGGATTAGATCCTATTGTTCGTCGAGAATTGCTGGATCTGATGCAAGAACTTATTCAAGATGAAGAGAAAGCCATCTTCTTTTCAACACATATTACGACTGATTTAGAGAGGATTGCTGATTTTATTATTTTCATTCACGATGGACGAATCATCTTTCAAGGCGAGATGGATGAATTCACCGAGCGCTATGTGCTTGTAAAAGGCACAGCTGACCAGCGCAGCCTGCTCAATGGATTGCCTGTGATCGGGTTGAGGGAAACAGATGTAGGCTTTGAATGTCTGGTGGATTCTGTAAAAACCTCTTTAAGTCACTTTCATGCATTGCTTATGGAAAAACCGACACTCGAAGACATTATGTATTACACAGTAAGGAGTGGATACCAATGAATCTTTTGATACGCAAAGATTTATATACGCAAAGAGTGAGTACTTACTTCCTAACTATTTTGTGGTTTATTATATTTACAAACTTTTTTACAGATGGTCAACCGATCCGTCATGTCATCCTACTTGCCGTTGTTGCTTACTTTATAGCTATTTCTTCCAATACCAAGTCGTTTGAAAAGGAGTCTGTCCTAATAAATAGTCTGCCGGTCACGAGGAAACAAGTCGTGCTAGCTAAGTATGCTGCAGGGCTCATTTGGTTTGTTCTATCCGCTGTGGCAGTGCTTATATATATCTTCCTGTTTGAAACGTTCGCTCCGTTTCCTGCACGCATGATGAGTATAACTGAATTGCTTATAGCACTGGGCAGCTTTTTTCTACTGATTTCTATTTACTATCCACTGCAATTTAAAGCTGGCTATGTGTTGGCCTCCACTTTGACTGTCATGATTCCCGTGTTGGCCATGATGTCACTTACTATAATAAAAAATATTTTGGAAAATCCAAGAATGACTTCAACTCACGAGTGGATGATGCATATCGCTCAGCTATTGACTACAAATCAATGGACCTTTGCGTTCTTGTTTCTCTTGGTCAGTGCATTGGTAACGTGGCTATCCATCCAATTGTCGATACGAATTTATGGCAATTCAGATTTTGATCATGCTTAATTGCTATTAAACAGAACTTTTTCTCTTGATAGCCGTATATATAACAACGACTCACTATTCAAGGCGGTATGTACCCATACACACCTTGTAGAAAAAAAGGAGGTTCGATGATTATTAAACCAATAGTAGAATTAAAGAATCTGACCAAAGTCATTGGAAACAAGAAGATTATTGATGACCTCAATTTATCGTTATATCCCGGGCAAATCACCGGATTTCTAGGACCTAATGGAGCTGGAAAAACTACAACCATCCGTATGATGGTTGGGCTGATGAAACGAACGAGCGGCGAAATTCTCATTGATGGAAAACCACTGTCTGAAGACTTTGAAGAGGGATTGTCAAAAATCGGGGTGATCGTAGAAAATCCTGAGATGTACAAATTTATGACTGGCTATAAAAATCTGCTGCATTTTGCGCGCATGCAAAGCGATATAAGCAAAGAACGAATCGATGAAGTCATTAGCCAAGTAGGGTTGGAACAACGTATCCACGAAAAAGTCTCCACCTACTCTCTTGGAATGCGCCAGCGACTCGGTTTAGCACAAGCTTTATTGCATCGACCTGAATTTCTTATTCTAGATGAACCGACAAACGGGCTCGACCCTGCCGGTATTCGAGAGTTTCGACAATATTTGCGAGAAATCGCTGCCACTGAGAATGTCTCTGTTTTCGTTTCCAGTCATATGCTTTCTGAAATCGAATTGATGTGCGACCGGATTGCCGTCATCCAAAACGGTAAGCTTGTTGATATACAAGACATGACAGAGCCTGTGCAATCTCATTATTATCTGGAAGCGTCCCCCGCTGAAGATGCACAGGAATTACTTTTGTCCAAAGGGTTCATTGTCGAAACAATGCCTGTTGGTCTGTTGTTACAGGCAGAGAAAAGCCAAATTCCAGCAATCGTTCAACTTCTAACCGCAAATGGAATCCAAGTATTTGCCGTACAGCCACATCGAAAAACGTTAGAAGATCAATTCTTGGAAATGACGGGAGGTGGGCAGATTGCTGAAGCTCATACAAAATGAATGGATGAAACTTTGGGCTAAAAGAGGTACTTGGCTCATGACTTTGTTACTTATCGCTATCGTCATTGGCCTAATGGGACTGACGAAGTGGATAAACAGTCAGAATACGACTGAACCGACTGATTGGAAAACCAATGTTCAGGAGCAATTAAAATTTACGCACGAAACACTTCAAATGGACTTATCGAAAAGCGAACGAAAACAAACGGAAGAAACCGCTAAAATTTTGGAATATCGCTTAGACCAGAATGTCCCGCCTTTAGCGCAAGACAGTCGGGAGTCTATGATTATTAATCCTGTAGGAATTGGCAGTCTAGTTGTGTTACTGACAGTCATTGTTGCGGCAGGGATCGTTGCTTCTGAATTCTCACAAGGAACGATTAAAATGTTACTGACACGGCCAGTAAAACGCTGGAAAATCATGACGTCAAAATATATCACGGTTCTGCTGTTTGGGATGTTGCTGATGCTTATTGGTTTTGTTGTAACCATAGCCTGTGCGTACATTCTGTTCCCTTCTGGCGGTGGTCAAGAACTCAAGATGGACGGCAATGCAATCGTTTCTGTTCCTGTGTGGGGACATGGACTATATTTGCTTATTCTGTCCTTTGCCAATGTGATCATTACGGCTACCTTCGCTTTCATGATCGGCAGTGTATTTCGTTCGAACGGAATGGCAATCGGCCTTTCCCTGTTCATTTTTTTCACCGGCAACACGATTGTATTGTTGCTCTCAAATTATGAAATCGTAAAGTATCTTGTATTCACACATATGGATCTGACTGTTTATGAAATGGGTCAGCCTTTCGTAGAAGGAATGACCATGCCTTTTTCTCTTACCGTCTTGGTCGTTTATCTCGTGGTTTTCCTAGTTATCAGCTATTCTGTGTTTACGAAACGGGATATTACCGCATAACCGATAAAAAATATTACTAGTTTATTTGGATTATTAGAAACGGGCAGAAAGATTGCTATAGCAATCTTTCTGCCTTTTCTTTTATCTATTGACAAGTAGAAAATTTCCCCTTCTTTGAAAGATAAGAAAATTTAGCTATTGATATTTCCCCCTCTCAGATACTATAATATCCAAATAACGACCTTGTCGTTAAATTTGCGTTAAGTGAGAGAGGTCAATGACATGCAAAAGAAAACGATTACAACCATGGTAGAAGAAGTATTTCCGCAGGTAGTAGAATGGAGACGCCATTTACACCAGCATCCTGAACTATCATTTGAAGAGTATGAGACATCTAAATTTATTGAAGAACAGCTGAATACATTTGATGGAATAGAAGTATCAAGACCCACTAAAACCAGTGTGATGGGAAGATTAAAAGGATTAGCAGGCGATGGCAAAACGATTGCTATGCGGGCAGACATTGATGCGTTGCCAATTCGTGAGGAGACGGGTATCTCTTTTGAATCAAAAGTGGACGGGAAGATGCACGCTTGCGGTCATGACGGGCATACTTCTATGTTGCTAGGTACAGCAAAAGTTCTTTCCGAAATAAAGAAAACGCTTACCGGGGAATTTGTTTTTATATTTCAACACGCAGAGGAATTACCCCCTGGCGGAGCTCAGGAAATGGTCGCGGCGGGAGTGCTTGAAGGTGTGGATTGTATCTTAGGTATGCATTTATGGTCCACTGTACCTGTCGGAGAAATTCAAGTAACAAAAGGTCCAATGTCTGCTGCATCGGACATTTTTGATATTACCGTTAAAGGGAAGTCAGGACATGCTTCGCAGCCAGAAGGGGCAATAGATGCGCTAGCCATCGGTTCTCAAATCGTTTCAAACCTTCAGCAAATCGTTTCCCGAGTTTTGAGTCCCCTCGAAAGCGGAGTGGTCTCTTGTACTCGTTTCCATAGTGGTGACGCTTATAACGTGATTCCCGATCAAGCGTTAATTGGTGGTTCCGTTCGTACTCTATCCAATGACGTCAGAGAGAAAATTAAAGATAATTTAGAAAAAATCAGCACAAATATAGCAGAAGCCCATGGCGCCACAGCTGAGTTATCTTATCAATATGGTTATGATCCGGTCTTCAATGATATTGATTTATCGACCAAAGTGATGCAACATCTAACCGAATTTTTTACGGATGCAAAGGTAGAGGAGATTCCCCCGATGATGGGCGGAGAAGACTTTTCTGCATTTAGTAATGTCGTACCGGGTTGCTATATCGGAGTAGGTGCCATGAAAAAGAAAGACGATGTCTTTTATCCTCATCATCATCCTCGCTTTGAAATAAACGAAAAGGCTCTTAAAATAGGCATCTCATATTTTGTTTCAACTGCCCTATTTTTAACTAGCCAATACTAAGGGGTGCTGACATGTCGAAAAAACAAGATAAGGTAAAAACTAAAAACTCATTTTTTGATCGGATGCTAAACCGCATTGAAGTCGTCGGTAACAGGTTGCCAGATCCTATCGTTTTATTTGCCATAATGGCTTTAGCTATTCTTGTCATTTCAGCCTTATCCTCTTTCTTTAACGTTTCGGCAATTAGTCCTGTAGATGGAGAGGAGATTATAGCAAAGAATCTCCTCTCAAGAGATGGAATCTTAGAGCAACTGACAGGAATGGTCAAAAACTTTAGTGACTTCCCGCCACTTGGTGCAGTTTTGGTCATCATGCTTGGTGTCGGGCTCGCAGATGAAAGTGGATACTTTAAGACATTAATGAGAAGAGCGGTACTTTCTACGCCGAAAAAGATTATCATTCCGATGATCGTCTTAATTGGTATTATTGGTAACGTCGCAGGAGATGCAACACAAGTTGTATTGCCACCACTTGCTGCAACGATTCTGATGTCTTTTGGCTATCACCCTTTTGTGGGATTAATTGCCGCATACGCATCAACGCTTGGTGCGTTTTCCGCAAATATACTTATTGGTATGACCGATACGTTAGCTGCCGGATTTACGGAAATCGGCGCACAAACTGTAGATCCTTCTTTCGTTGCGAATCCAGCAATGAACTATTACTTTATTGCCGTATCAACTTTCTTCCTACTGGCTGTTGGGACATGGGTCACTTATAAATTTACGATTCCTCGTTATGGCGCATTCGAGGGAGATATGTTGGAGAATGAGGCAATTACTCCACTTGAAAATAAAGGTTTGCGCTGGGCAAATATTTCTGTAGTGGCTGTAGTTGCAATCCTATTGATCGGCGTCATCCCAGTCAATGGATGGTTACGAAATGCAGAAACGGGTTCTATTATTCAGGACTCTCCACTTATGGCTTCAGTTGTTCCGCTAGTAATGATTTTGTTCTTAGTACCAGGCATTTTCTACGGAATTGGGGCACAAACGATTAAGAGCTCCAAGGATTTTGCACAACAAATTGGTCGTGCGATGAGCTCGATGGGACCTTACATTGTTCTTGTTTTCGTCTCTGCCCAAATGCTTGCATATTTCAACGCTAGTAATCTGGGAGCAATTATTTCAATTAAAGGGGCAAACTTTTTAGATTCTATTGGATTTAAAGGCATTCCACTATTCGTTTCTTTCATTTTGTTTGTGGCCTTGGTTAATTTATTAATTGGGAGCGCCTCTGCAAAATGGGCTATATTAGCTCCAATCTTTGTGCCAATGTTTATGTACTTGGATTATCATCCGGCATTCACACAAATGATGTACCGAATCGGTGACTCCATTACGAATCCTATAACACCGATGTTTCCATATTTAGTACTCATATTAGCATTCGCTCAGAAGTTTGATAAGAAAGCTGGGCTTGGCACATTAATTGCAGGACTGTTCCCTTACTCGGTGTTCTATGGCATCTTCTGGATTATTCTGTTAGTCGTTTGGTATTTACTGGGAATTCCAGTGGGACCGGATGCACCTATTTTTTTGAATAAGTAATATGCAGAGTGTCTCTTAGCGATGTTTACGGCCAAGAGACACTTTTTTGTCTAAAAGAATGAGGGGCTACTCTGCCTAAAGAAATTTGACGTTACATGTTGTTTCTTTGATATACTGACATAAATACAGTGGTTTTATGGGAGGTATAGAATGTTTAAAGTGGCAATTATCGGTCCGCTAGTTTCTGTCGAACGGATTCAGAGTGTAATTGAAGATTTTCCTTCACGACTGGCATTTACCTCTTTCACTTATGAAACAGCAATCGAAACTATCGATATCGTCAAGGCACAATATGATGCATTTGACTATTTTTTATTCTCTGGCCCCATTCCTTATGAACTGGCTACACGGACAGGCTTGGATTCTGCTAAATTCTTTTCCATCGTTCTGTTGGAAACTGGACTTTACAAAGCACTGCTTAATATAACGAATCAAGTAAGAAAACCAATTGAGCGATTAAGTATCGATATTATTAATACCTCGAATGTAGTCGATGCCTCTCTTAGCCAACTGAATCTCCCGGTCAAAGAAGTCTTTGTGGAGGCATTTGACGCGGCTGTCGATTATTGGTCTTTGTACGAACATCATGTCCGCTTATGGGAGTCTGGAAAGGTAGATGCCGTCTTGACATGTTATCCCGATATCATGAATGCATTACACAAAAAAGGTATCCCTGCCGATTGGATCAGTACAACAAAACTAGCGACGCGGCATGCGTTGGAAATCATCGATAACCATGCAGAAATTTCATTTTTAAAACGTTCACAAATCGGAGTGTGTATGGTACATATTGATAATCTGTTGTACGAGCATCCCACCAACCTGTCATATGATATCCAGTTCACCACACTAAAATTGAATGAGGAACTACTACTATTAAGTCGAGAAATGAACGGCTCCTTTATCAGCTATCGAGAAGGACAGTACATGATTTTCAGCTCGCGCGGAGAAATCATTGACACATTTTCTGTATTACGAGAGACAATTGGGCGACTAGAGCGTGCGTGGAATAGGAAAATCACAAGTGGTATAGGATTTGGCGACTCTGCACTAAAAGCTGAGATGCATGCAAGGAAAGCATTGCAACTTACGCAACGAGAGTCTGATACGATCATTATGGTTGATCATGAAGGAAAAGTCCTCGATTTACCAAAAGATCAATATGATGAATCTTCAGTCCACCATGAGAATTATCTGCTTGAGCTTTTGAAAGCCGAAAATATTAATATTCAATTATTTGATAGAATACGCGAAGTCATAAGACGTAAGAGATGGTCTGCTTTTACCGCAAAAGAGCTTGCGTTTGAATTAAAAATGAGTGACCGCAATACACAACGTGCGCTTCTTGCGTTAAGCACTGCAGGAATTATAAAGCAAGTCGGTGAGGAGAAAGCCGTTTCAAAAGGAAGACCAAGTAAGTTATATGCATTTAAGGAGCAGTATACTTAATTACACCTTGTCGTAATTGCGTCCAGATTTTAAATGGTGCTGAGAACTCCGTGCCGCAGACTTTATTCATCTCACCCGCCTTTAGAGATGGGAGCCAGAATAAAGATAAAAACGGCCTATTCGACAAGAGTCTCCGTCGAATAGGCCGTCCTTATGTTCCGCAATATGTCTGATAGGAGTTTCCGTTATCAGATGGTACTGTATAATCTTCTTGCTCAGCTGTATAAGCATATGGATGTTCCAGCACATGCAAGAGCTTTAAGAAAGGTTTCATATCCCCCTCTTCCGCGGCCTGTAATGCTTCTTCCACTCGATGATTTCTCGGAATAACAGAAGGATTATGCTTCTTCATTAACTGCTGGACAGCTTGTTCATTATTCGATTGACGTTGCAATCTAGCTGTCCACCGCTCTTTCCATTCCACGAATCCCGACTCTTCGAACATCTTCTCCAACCGCCCTAACGTTAATGAACGGAATGTGTTCGTATAGTCTGCCTGATGCTCTTGCATTAATGCCAATAAATCTTTCACAAGTATTTCATCTTGCTCTTCTTCATTGAATAATCCAAGTTTCGCTCTCATTCCACCCATCCAATTCGTCACATACAACTTTGCAAATTCGGACAGTTTATTCTCTGCAAGCTCCACTGCTTTCTCCTGATCGTCATGCAATAGCGGCAAAAGAGTTTCCGCTAATCGTGTCAGATTCCACTCTGCAATACCAGGCTGGTTGCGATAAGAATAGCGTCCTTGCACGTCAATCGAGCTGAAAACTGTTGTCGGCTCGTAGGTATCCATAAATGCACATGGACCATAGTCGATCGTTTCTCCACTAATCGTCATATTATCAGTATTCATCACACCATGGATGAAACCAACTAGCTGCCATTTCGCAACTAAGGAAGCTTGGCGTGCAATTACTTCTTCTAGTAAGGATAAATAAGGATTATCTTTTTTGGCTATGCTTGGATAGTGACGATTTATGGCATAGTCCGCCAAAGCACGTAAATCTTCGACTTCTTGTCGTGCAGCTGCATATTGAAACGTCCCTACACGCAAATGACTTGATGCGACTCTTGTCAATACAGCACCTGTCAATGCAGTCTCACGCAGCACCGGCTCACCTGTTACCGTAACGGCAAGACTGCGTGTCGTCGGAATACTGAGTCCATGCATAGCTTCGCTAATTAGATATTCACGAAGCATCGGACCAAGCGCTGCACGTCCATCACCGCCGCGAGAAAATGGCGTGCGACCCGAACCTTTCAACTGGATATCCATACGGTTTCCTTGAGGTGTGATCTGTTCCCCAAGAAGCATTGCGCGTCCATCACCGAGCATCGTAAAATTGCCAAACTGATGTCCTGCATACGCTTGTGCGATCGGTTCAATTCCTTCAAGCTTTTTGTTTCCTGCAAAAACGTCTATTGTTTCCGATGTCTTCAACTGCTCCACATCCAGACCAAGTGAAGAAGCGAGCGCATCATTCACGATGACGAGTTGGGGTGAACTGACAATGTTCGGTTCCACTAATGCGTAAAATGTATCGGGCAAATCACAGAAGCTGAGTTCTAAGTTCCAACCAGACAAATAATTATTCACCATAATCTCTCCTTTCATTCCGCGTGACAAACGGTATAACTATCCCTATCGTCCTTTATACAAAACAAATTGTCCACTTCCGCGATTCCGCCAAATTGTTCATTCAAGAGATGAAGTATATTGTATTTTGCACTTCTTTAAATTAATTACTCAAATATAAACCAAATTATATTCTAATCGGATGGATACTCGATAGTATTTACTAAGCTCGTATTTTGTAAGAACATTGTATCTTCTTTTAGTTTTTTGCAAATGTTCACTAAACAAAAAGAGTTGTCTAGAACGCCATGTAGACGCTTTAGACAACTCATGTCTGTTAGCTTTTCGCCAAAGAAAATCCTCTTCCTAGAATTTCAGATGCATTCAAGAACACGACAAATGAATGCGGTTCTTCTTCCTGTAGAATTTTCTTTAAATAAATCGCTTCTTGTTGCTCCACTACACATAAAATCATAGTTTTTTCTTGGTTGGCGAAACCACCGACAGACCGTACTTTCGTCAATCCCCGATCGATCTCTTCCTTAATAATCGTCTGAATTCGCTCTTCTTGCTCTGTAATAATTAACACAAGTTTCGAATGAGATGTTTGCAACTGTACAAAATCAATTACTTTACTCGTCACAAAAATCGCCATCATCGCAAATAGAGCCAACTCGAAATTAAATACAAATGCTGAGCAAATTACAACTACCCCATCTACTATGAGTTGGGCATAGCCGCTGGACAAGCCCGTATACTTTTTCACGATTTGCGCAACCGTTGCAAGCCCTCCAGTCGATCCATTCCCTCGATAAACGATACCCAGTCCCACACCTAACAGAATGCCTCCGTAGATTGCCGATAATAAAGGGTTATCGATTGTGAACGGAAGGTCTGCACTCAACCAAATCGTAAATGGCACAAAAAAAGTGCCAACTAAAGTTTTTAGACTAAAATCCTTTCCAAGAAGCGCTAGGCCGAGGAAAAATAGCGGAATATTGATCAGCCATTGCACGAACGCAGGCTCGAATCCATACAGTTCATACACAATCGTACTGATCCCTGATACTCCACCTGCTGCAAGCCTTGCAGGAAGGAAAAATATATTATAGGCCAAGCCGACAAAAACCGAGCCAATCATAATCCAAATGTACTCTGTAAGTAACTTTCTTTTTGCTGTAGAGGTCTTCAAAGTTCAATCATTCCTTTCCCAGCAGACTGATCTACCCTTGCCATTTTACCTCAAATTGAATGGCTTGGCATCTAGGCACGTTTATCTAATTTTATTTCCAATTAAAACACAGAAACATTCGTTCTGTTTTCAGCAGATAATTCTCTTTAAGCGTTATATAATGAACGCAATATAACATTGAAAAGGAGGATGAACTTATGGAAGAACGGATTCTACAATTGTTAGAAGGTTTGACTGATGGTGTTAAGACAATTAAATCGGATTAGATATTTTCAAATTAATTTGTAAGAACAAGAAAAAAGCGCAAAAGAAGAGGTATTTGCCTTCCTTCCTTTGCGTCAAAAGTTTGTGTACGGTCAAACTTGTTATCATACACTACCCATCTTACTATACTACAAAAACTTAACATGTTGAATTTAACAGTCTTTCCAACCATAGAAAATAACATATTGAGTAGGATTTGTAGAACGTCCAAATTAATTCTAAGATTTTTTCTTGCGAAGGAAACCGTTATGCGTCAGAGTTCCCCTTATTCTACTGTTATACAATAGATATACTGATATACCTTCAAAGAGTAGAATTAACACAAGAAAGTTTATGTTACTTGCATTTTAAAACGATTAGGAACATTATATTAATAGAACAACACCTGAATAATACTTTTACCGTATAATTTTAATCCGTCGTTTGGGTGTGGTTTTAAACTACTCTTAAAGGAGACTTACATCTATGATTTACTCAAATCCTAATACAGAAGGCGCAGTCGTTCAATTCAAGGAAAAATATGATAACTTTATTGGCGGGAAATGGGTCGCACCTGTAAACGGTCAATACTTTGATAATAAATCCCCTGTCACTGGAGAAGTCTTTACGAAGGCTGCTCGTTCGTCGGCAGAAGATATTGAACTAGCATTAGATGCCGCTCATGCTGCAAAAGATGCATGGGGTAAAACCTCTGCTGCGGAACGTGCAATGATTTTGAATAAAATTGCGGATCGTATGGAAGAGAATCTTGAAATGATAGCAGTAGCTGAAACTTGGGATAACGGGAAAGCAGTACGTGAAACATTAAATGCCGATATTCCACTAGCTATTGACCACTTCCGTTACTTCGCTAGCGCTATTCGTGCACAAGAAGGGCGTACATCGCAGTTAGATAACGACACAGTCGCTTACCATTTCCAAGAACCACTTGGCGTTGTCGGACAAATTATACCTTGGAACTTCCCAATTCTAATGGCTGTGTGGAAAATCGCACCAGCTTTAGCTGCCGGGAACTGTATCGTCTTAAAGCCAGCTGAACAAACGCCTGCTTCCATCATGGTACTCATGGAGTTAATCGAAGACTTACTTCCAGCAGGTGTCCTAAACATCGTCAATGGTTTCGGTGTAGAAGTAGGGAAACCGCTAGCGACAAATCCACGAATTGCGAAAATTGCATTCACAGGATCTACAGCGGTTGGTCGTCAAATTATGCAATATGCTACAGAAAATATTATTCCAGTAACGCTCGAACTGGGTGGAAAATCACCAAACGTGTTCTTTGAAGACGTAATGGCTCATGATGATGAATATTTGAATAAAGCAATTGAAGGCTTCGTAATGTTCGCCTTAAACTCAGGTGAGATTTGTACATGTCCTTCTCGTGCTTTGATCCAAGAGTCCATTTACGATGAATTCATGGAACGTGCACTTGAACGAGTAAAAGCTATTAAAATCGGCAACCCACTGGACACAGAAGTAATGATGGGTGCGCAAGCTTCTAATGAACAAAAAGAAAAAATCCTTTCATACATTAAATTGGGTACTGAAGAAGGCGCTGAATGCTTAATCGGTGGAGAAGAGAACCATTTGGGTGGCGATCTTGAGAATGGTAACTATATTAAGCCGACTGTATTCAAAGGTCACAACAAAATGCGCATCTTCCAAGAAGAAATTTTCGGACCTGTTCTTGCAGTTACGACATTCAAAGATTTCGATGAAGCAATGGAAATCGCAAACGACACACTTTACGGATTAGGTGCAGGTGTCTGGTCACGTACAGGCGATATCGCATACCGTGCAGGACGTGGCATTCAAGCAGGACGTGTATGGACAAATACGTATCATCAATATCCTGCGGGCGCTGCATTTGGCGGCTACAAATTATCGGGAATCGGACGCGAAAACCATGCAATGATGCTTGATCACTATCAACAAACTAAATGTTTATTAGTCAGCTACGATAAAAGCTCTCAAGGATTCTTCTAAATCGAAAGGATCTGTTGTTCCATGATTGAACGGGTAATAGCTACAGAAGCGGCTGTTTTATTTCTGAATACTATTAAGAATATCCATGGCTCCGTTTTACTTTATCAATCAGGCGGCTGCTGTGATGGTTCTGCGCCGATGTGCTATAAAGAAGGTGATTTCCAACTCGGTGATGCAGATGTATTACTCGGCATGATGGCCGACACACCATTTTATATGCATAAAAGTCAATATGAATATTGGAAGCATACCCAGCTCATAATCGATGCTGTACCTGGAAGAGGTGCCGAGTTTTCGCTAGATAGTATTGAAGAAACACACTTTATTACTCAATCTCGCGTGTTCACTGAAGAAGAGTATGAAGAGTTGAAAAGTCTGTTTTAACAACATAAGAGGCTGTTCTGCTAGTCGCTACAATGCGTCTACAGGACAGCCTCTATTTTTCTTAACAGATACCTATCAAGTCGTTAATAAGGCCAATTTTCAACAAGCAGATATACTCCTGTAATTAGTAAAATTGCATACATAATGAAACGGAAGGCCGTTTGGTTAATCCGATTGAACAACCGTTGCCCCAAAAACAAACCAACCACCACGATAGGCAATCCATACCCACCCGCTACCCAAATACTCTTAGCAGTCCCTACGAAAAGCACTTGGATGATCAAGCTAGTGGAATAGATAAATAAGTAAAAAGCTAATGTAGTAGCCCTCACTTTTTCTTTTAATGTATCAGCTCCTGAAAAATAAACCAAAATCGGAGGTCCCGGCATGCCGATACTGGCTGTCAGTGCCCCTGAAATGCCGCCTACTACTAAGTCCTTGCTTTTAGTTAGAGCTATTCTAAAATTGAATAGCAATAGAATCGTAACTGCGAGAAGAAATAGACCTATCCCTAACTTTAATTGTCTCATATCCAATAACGCGAAAATTAGAATGCCCACGGGTAAAGCAGCAGTACTTCCGATTACAAATCTCTTTAGTATTCCCAAGTCAATATCTTGCCTGATTTTTAGGATCAAGACGCTAGAAATGACTAATGATAATAGTAAGTTCAACTGGATCGCTTCAAGCGGTTCGAACAAGAAGAGAAGAAATGGAGTCGCCAAAATGGAGAATCCAAATCCTGTACTAGTTTGAAGAATCGATGCGACTAAAACTATAAGAATAAATATAAAAGTCTCCATACAACACCTACAATCTTTTTTTACTATGCTACAGCTTTCTTATGTTGATGTATATTCTACCATTTCTATGTATGTTTATTTGCTGACCCCTAAACTTTATTAGAAAGTGATGCTTTTAAAAACACCAGATTTCCTATATCCTAAACCAATAAATCTCACAACGTTAGGAAGGTCTAGACAATGCAAAAAACACAAGGATATGCAGCTTCCCGAGCGAAGACGTTCGATCTGATACTAACTTCCATGCTTGCTTCACTCGTATTTGTTGCGACTCTCTTACTCAATATTAAGTTGCCAATTGGAAATGGCGGATTGATTCATCTCGGTACCGCTATGCTGTTCATAGCTTCTATCTTATTCGGACCTAAAAAAGGTGCGCTCGCAGGAGCTATTGGAATGGGCCTGTTTGATTTGATTAGCGGCTGGACGTTATGGGCACCTATCACTTTTTTGACACGCGGTTTACAAGGTTATATCGTGGGAAAAATTGCTTGGTCGAACGGTCGTAAAGGAACCAGCCTCAAGTTTAACTTGCTAGCTATGACCGTGTCTGTTCCCATAACGATTGCTGGTTATTATATTGGCGAACGAATTTTATATAACAGTTGGATCATCCCATTGGCATCGATTCCTGGTGATATCGTCCAATGTATTGTGGGAATTGCGATTGCAATTCCGGTTTGTGCGATGCTGAAAAAAGTACAGTTTTTTAAATAACAAAAAGAGTTCCTGCGCTGTAAAGTCTCAAGCGCAAGAACTCTTTTTCTATCAATCGACCATCCGCTTTCGATAAATAGCAGCCGTCAGCATGCATAGGATAATAGTCCATGCAAGTATGATGAGTAACTCTATCAGGACATCCCCGAAACCACCGCCTGCTTCGACTTTTACAGCCAATTCTATCAGCTGAATATTTGGCAAGTACATCCCCATTTTTAAGAACGGATACTGATCCACAAATGTTGGAAGAAACGTTCCCATTGAGAAAACCGCAACTACAGGCATTACAATAACAGATGCTTCCATAACAGATTTTGAAAAGAGACCGAGTAATGTACCGACTGCAATGTAAAAGAAAGAAGATAAAATGAATGCCAGCGCAATAACACCAATATTTGCAGGTCTATAATCAGCTAAGTAGGCTGTTATAGAGACAGTAATCATCGTCAAGATAAATGTGAGTAAGCTTTTCCCGCCAAGGATTTCAGTTGTGCTTGCAGGTGAAAGCATAAGACCACGCAATGTGTTTTTCTCTTTTTCTTCTGCGATTAAACAACACTGTACGAATGTCGCAATCATCACAAATGCCAAGTTAATGAGCATATAATGTGCCTCAATTGAATTCACTCCCCCACGTCCATAGAATGCCCCTAATCCAATAGGCATAATGAGAACTGTAGAAACTGCCAAGTTCCGTGAAAAGTCTTTAAAGTCTTTCTGCAATATCGCATTCATTCGTCTCAATGAAATCATCATGCCAATTTCCTCCCTGTCACTTGCACAAAAATTTCCCCTAAAGTTGGTTCATTTGAATGGATTGTTACTACCTGATTTGTATTCATATATTCAAACAAGCGATCTGCTCCTTCGGTTCCCGCAGGCAAAACTACTTTCTCTTCTGTCATCAGCTCTACTGTGATTGTAGAATCGGAATAGCGCTTTTTTAGCTTATCCGGTGTATCCAGTAATTGGATAGAACCTTTATTTAAAAAGGCTACACGATCACATAAGAGTTCAGCTTCCTGCATGTCATGCGTTGTCAGGAAAATGGTCGTACCCTTTGCATTGAGCGCACGCAACCCTTCATGGATATGAAGAGAATTTGTCGGATCAAGTGCAGACGTCGGTTCGTCCAGGAAAAGCAACTCCGGTTCGTGAATCAACGCTCTCGCAAGCGTCACTCGCTGTGCCATCCCTTTAGATAAAGTGGAGACTCTTTTGTTTTTTTCCTTCTTTAAATTGACAGTGTCCAATACTTCATCAATTTTTGAGTACGGTATGTTATATAACTCACAGTATAATTTCAAATTATCATGAATAGATAATCTCTCATACAGTCCGCTGTTATCGGTAAGCACACCGAAACGGCTGCGAAATTTTGGTTTCTTCAGCTGTGAAACGGACTGATTGAAAACAACTGCTGTTCCGTTCGTTGGTGTTACTTGCCCAGTTAGTATTTTAATAGTTGTTGTTTTACCCGATCCACTGGGACCTAGAAAACCAAAAATTTCTCCCTTCTTAACATGAAAATTCAACCCCTCAATTGCTGTTTGATTTCCAAATACTTTTGCTAGCCCCTTCACCTCAATAATGTTATCCATTTCCTTCCTCCTCGTGTATAACTTTGCAAGTATCTGCTCTTCACACCTTTAGAATACGTAAAAGAAAAGTGGACTGCATCATATTTCAAATGAAAAGAGGCTAGTAAAGGGTGAATGGGACAATATCAAAGTTGAATGAATCGTCAATTTTGTATAGTTACAGCTGACTCTCTGAAATAAGCTCCTATTCTGTTAGTCCAAATACTATTTTCATGTTATTCCCCGGGAAATAACACTTATTTCGACAACATTAGAGCCCTAGCATCTCTTTTAGTTCTACCATCTTAGACTTCGATAATGGAATTGTCGATTTTTGAGTATCATCCAACACGAGACTGTAACTATTCCTAGTCCATGTAATCACTTCGCGTACTTTCTGTAAATTTACAATGTACGATCTATGGCAGCGGAAAAAACCAAATGGCAGTAACCGTGCTTCCAATTCAGTCAGTGTAGAAACGGATGGGAAGGACTCTCCTTTTATATGCAAAAGAGAGAGTCCTTCATTGCTTTCAATATAGTCAATTTCAGGTGGATCAAACAAGACAATTTTTTCATTGATTTTCGTTGGAATTTTTTCGAAACGAACAGGCAGTACCGAATCTGCAACCAATGGCTTTTCCTCAATCAGAGTGGCTCGATCTTCAATGGCTTCCTGTGTATGAATTGAATGTAGCCCATTTTCATCCAATCTGAGGACTCTATCAGATGTAGTAACAGCACTTTCCATATTACCCGTTAGAATTAAGACACTGCGATTCTGCTGTTTCAATCTTTGAAGTATTGATACAAAAATCCGTTTCGATTCCAAATCAAGGTTCTGATCTGCTTCTTCAAATATGTAAATATCCGGATCCCTAATAAGTAAGCAGGCCAGCTGGACACGTTTTCTTTCCGAGTAGGATAATTGCTTTATCTTTACCTTTCGCTTTGAATCTAATTGTACGGCTTGTATTACATCGTCTTTGAGTACGTTTGATGTATAAAGATCTTTTATAAAACTAATCATTTCCTCAATGGACAATCGCTCATATAGACCATCCTGAAGAAAAAGAATCCCGACCTTCTGCCTATTATTGGAGATCTTACTATCGTCTACTCTAATTTCTCCATTTGAAAGCCTCGTTTTCTCTAAAAGTAATTCTATCAGCTGTTCTCGAACATTTACGCTCGAATAGACAGCCACTATATCCCCCGGATCGACTGATAAGTCAAATGAAGGAAAGATAACAGAATCGTGAATCCGTTTTTCCGCGTTAATAAAGTGAAGTGACATGAATAAACCCTCATTTCATGAATTATCTATCATATTCATTCTATATTATCATTGAGTAAAATCCCACTTCATTGTGTGAACAGTTCTGTCGTTAACTATTTTATAACTAAACCCAATCTACCTTGCAGTGAAAGCGGTGTCGACTGGCAACAATTAAAAAAGCCCTGTGCGATAGATATCGTCACAGAGCTCTAGTTTGTTTCTTATTTAATTATGAACGACTTCTTTTTCAGTCAGGCCTAATGTTTTAGCTGTAGAAGCATGAATCTCCTTCAGAAGCTCAGGATTCTCAACCAATGACTTGCCGTAAGAAGGAATCATTTCTTTCAATCTTGGTTCCCATTCGTCTATCTGCTCAGGGAAACATTTTTGCATAAGATCCAACATTACTGCTACTGCAGTGGATGCTCCTGGAGAAGCTCCAAGTAACGCAGCAACTGAACCGTCCGCATCTGTTACTAATTCTGTACCAAACTGAAGGGTTCCTTTACCGTTCTCTGTATCCTTAATAACTTGAACACGCTGGCCTGCAGTCCACAAATCCCAATCTTCACTTTTTGCATCTGGAATAAAATCACGTAATTCATTCATACGCTGTTCTTTTGTTTGCATGACTTGTTCGATTAAATATTTAGTCAAGGACATGTTTTTCGCACCACATGCAAGCATTGTCGTCACGTTATTCGGTTTTACAGAACCGATCAAGTCTAGCATTGAACCCGTTTTCAAGAACTTCGGTGAGAAGCCTGCAAACGGTCCAAATAGTAAGGACTTTTCATTGTCGATATAGCGTGTGTCTAAATGCGGAACCGACATTGGAGGCGCACCGACTTTTGCTTTACCGTATACTTTGGCATGATGCTGCGCAATCACATCTGGATTTTTACAGACCATGAAAATACCGCTAATTGGGAAGCCGCCAATATGCTTGCTTTCCGGAATTCCTGTCTTTTGCAGCAACGGAAGGCTTCCGCCACCACCGCCGATGAAAACAAATTTAGCCTTATGATACTCAAGTTTGCCGTCTTGATTATTTTTTATTTTTAATTCCCATTCGCCATCACTAGTACGTTTAATATCTTCTACTTGATGACCATAGTTAATTTCAACGTCTACTTTATTCATGTGTTCAATCAGCATCCGTGTCAATGCTCCAAAGTTTACGTCTGTTCCTGAGTCAATTTTAGTTGCTGCAATTGATTCATTCACTTGACGATTCTTCATAATAAGCGGAATCCATTCTTTTAGTTTTTCCGGATCCTCAGAAAATTCCATTCCTTCAAACAATGGATTCGCAGTCATCGCTTCGACTCGTTTTTTTAGATATGTTACATTATCTTCGCCTTGAACTAAACTCATATGAGGTAATGGCATAATAAACTGTTCTGGATTTTTAATTAGCTTTTTATCAACTAAATGAGACCAAAATTGCATCGATAATTGGAACTGCTCATTTACTTTCACAGCTTTTGTAATATCGATAGAACCATCCGCTTTTTCGGAAGTGTAGTTTAGTTCACACAAAGCTGCGTGTCCTGTTCCCGCATTGTTTAGCTCATGAGAACTTTCTTCTCCTGCTTTATCCAGCTTTTCAAACAATGTGATCTTCCAATCTGGCGCTAGCTCCTTAAGCATTGTCCCCAGCGTCGCACTCATAATTCCGGCACCTATTAAGATAACATCTGATTTTGTTTGTCTATTACTCATTTTGACCTTCCTTATATGTGAAATTTACAGAAATGTAAATGTTCCTAAATAAGGCGTCACAGCAAACATGGCGCGTCCTAGGAGCATTTTTTCTGTCTTAGTTTGACCATACATCTACTACTATCTTTTCTATTATACCTTAAATGCAACTAGGATTAAAGAGACTTGTTTAATTGTAAGGAATTAGATAGAAAAATGTCGGAATTTCGGTGTGTTTATTAAAATTCGTGACATTTTCCTTATTTGAATCTGTTATTTTCACAGTGGAATCTTAATTATTTTATTGTACTCTTTTTCATAATGAAGGCCTTCAACCAAGAAGGCATCTGGCAGTTGATTTGTATCGAATAGTAGGATTCGTTCTTTGTACTCCTTACCTTTTTCATCCGTTACATAATTCTGTCTCAATGTCGTTTGCAAAGGAACTTTATGGTCATCAATTTGCACAGCAACGTTATCCAACAGGATATTTCCATCTGTTGCTACTATAATTTCTAAGCCCTCCGATGTCACTTCTACTTTCCGGATATTTACTTCCTCACCTTCAAGATCAGCAGACATTTCTTCTCTAGAAGTTAGAATTATTGTTTCATCCACATGCTTATATCCAACAAACCTGTCTACTGCAAGTGCAAGAGAATTAAGACCTTCCGGCAAAGCATCAAAATCAATTGTAAATATATCGCCGTTGAATGCCGATGAAACACTGCCACTTATCTGATCCATCGGCACCCCATTGACCAACAACTTCACTCCGTCAAATCCTAAGGGAATCCGATCAAAATTATCAACTTTTAATTTACCTTTGATTGTCGTTTGACTGGGCGTTGCCGTAATAGAATCAAAGCGAATACTTCCTTGATCCACTTGGACGTTCTTTTTTATGGCTTTCTTCAGTTCTGTTTGCATCGCAGCTTTTGGATCATATGGAAATGTGATCTCAAACCAGTCCTGTATGTTAGAGTCATGAAATTCTAATGTCAGCTTTTTCGCGAATGGACTCACCGGCTCGAACGTCTGCATTCCTTTTAGCTCCGTTCCTTCCTCATTCATAGAGGATGTACCGAAGCGCGAAGAAGAGTTTGTAAATAGACCAGTCAATTTCATTAACGAAATATCTTCCCCTAAGCCTTCAGGATTGCTGAGTGTATAATAAAGTACCAATTGGTTTTCATCTGTCATGAGACCTTCCAGCCTCAATTCAGTTCCATCAGTCAGCATTATTTTTCGATCAATAGACTGTCCTTTGTCCGACTCATTTAATTGGGCGAGCGTAGCAGGCATGATTTCTTCAAAACCAAGCAGTTTTTTTCCGTAATAAGCAAACGCATCATATTGATAGCCAACCACAAAGAGAATGAGCAATGCAGCCACCACGGAAACCCACTTTGGTATACGTTTTCTTTGTCGTTTCGGTATTTTCTCCAATGCCGTACGTAGCCTTTCTTCCAATTCTTTTGGGGCTGTCGTCTTTTCTAAACGTCTTTTCTCTTCCGCCAATTGCCGCTCCAGTTCACTCATCGAATCCACCCCTTGCTTGTTCACGCATTTTTTTCAATCCATTAAAGACTCTCGACTTCACTGTTCCTATAGAGGTTTGTGTCATCATTGCGATTGTTTCGTAATCTAAATCGTGAAAGTATTTTAACTCGATTGCTTCCCTTTGCTGTGCATTCACTCGCAGCAACAGATCTTGTATATCCATGCGTTGTTCTGTTTGCTCGAAAGGATTTTGGACAGCAGATGAATCAGAGTGAGATTCAATTGCTTCCCAATTGTCAATCAGCGTAACCTTATTTACTTTGCGAAGCATTTGTTTGCATTGATTCACTAAAATTGTCTTACTCCAGCTATAGAAGGCGTCGTTTTTCTCAAGTTGCTGTATGTTCCGATACAAACTAACAATCATTTCTTCCATAGCGTCCATGGCATCATGTAAATTACCCATATATTTGAGAGCCAGTCGATAATACTCATCTTGTTGCTCAGTAATTAATTGCAACAAAGCTTCTTTACTGCCTTTTTTCGCTTTTTTCACTAACCGAACGACCCTCATGTTCTCACCTCTCGCTTATAAGAGTCATCATAGCAGCCAAAAGTTCATTTTAATTAGAAAAACCGTTCTGCCAAGGTAGGCGAACGGTTTGTTTATATATAAAGATTACTTCTACTTCAACAACTCTTCCGGAATCAATTTAAATCCTTCAATGATCGTATCTTCCTCTACCTCGATTAAAATACAGCGTTTTCCATCATAATTCACTTGTTTGACGTACTTCAAATCTTGCGGACTGATCGAGATATTGGCTACTTTTGTTTCAATCTTGATCGACTTGGATGTGTAGCTCGGAACAATATGGGTTGCTTTCATTTCATACAATTCATCATCAACTACAGTTTCAAAAGCTGTCTTCACTTGTTCAGCGTCTACATAATCTACACCGCTCATCTTCAGTACGCGCTCCATCTGATGCTTGTCCAAAGCAGGTGGTTCTTCTGGTTCTTCCTCTTCTTCATCCACTTCCGTCAAGCGATGTACTGCTTCGTACACGTTGGCGAGAGTTTGCGAATCCACTTCCTCCCCCACCACTTGTTTAACGATCTCTTCAAATACGGCTTTATCATCTGCCGCCGTCATGATCTCTTCTCCATTTAATACTTCTTCAATGAAGCGGTAATCCGGCTTGTTCGCCTTACCTGCTGCATACAAAATATGATTGACGTCTGCTGCATTGTCTGTGAAGCTAGGAAATAAAAATCCTCCAATAGGAGAGGCAAGATTTATGATTGGATCAACCATCTCACTCGACTTAAATTCCCTTCCAATGAAATCAAATACAAGCGAGCGTTTCGGTAAGTCCGTCTGATTCATGCTGCAAAGAATAAAAGGAGTCGTGAACACTTCGTCTCGTGCATCGACTTCTGATTCTTCACTAGCACGCTTCGTCTTTTTGAAATACTTCCCCCGAATAAACGTAACAACAAGATCTTTTTCATATTGAACGTCCTTCACCATCTTCAATGCGAGTTGCTGCATTTCGTCTTTCCATTCATCTGCTTCTTCCGCCTGAAGACCGTCATACAAAAGTTGCTGTGCGTGGTCGGGTTGTTCTTCTGTTTGACGTTCGAATTTCACTTCAAACAATTTCATACCCAGCTTTCCACCTAATACTTTTTTGAAGTTTGTTAGAAACAATTCCTGTTGCTCGCGATCCAACAAAGGAAATGCTTGGCTTTCCTCATGATAGATCTCACTGCTCTCTTGCCTAATATAGATATTATAAATATCCGTGATCGTCAAAAGATCTGAATCCAGCTTAAATCTTTTCCTAATGTCCGCAATATCTTTTTTATTCATCTACTTTCCAACTCCCTCGTTAATCCAACCATTAATTACCGACTGAAATAAAAGACACAAAAACGTCACTTATGTAAAAAAAATTGACCATATATAATTACACTACTCACTAAAAGAAAGGAAGTTATTATTTGCCTAGTAATAAAAAAGAAGGTATTATTTTTGGGTTGTTTATGTGTTTCGGTATGGTTTTAATTATGTCCGTTTACAACATGGCGTTACATGGATTTTCATCATTTACAGTAGGTGGTGTCGCGATCCAATTTATCATAACATTTATTGTCGCATTTATCGCAGAGTCGTTGGTTGAACCAAAAGCGCGCAAACTTGCATTTGCTCTGCCATATGATAAATCCAAAGAAAACAATTTTATTTTAGCAATTGCTATTTGTATGGTCCCTGCAATGGTTCTGATTATGTCCGTCTATGGGTTAATTTTGACAGCGTTCATGACAGGTATTGAAGGCTCTATTTTCTTAGCCTATCTTAAAATAGTTGGGCTAAACTTTATAGTCGCACTCCCGGCGCAATTACTGATCGTGGGGCCGTGCTCACGCAGGCTACTGATCAAATATATTAAACCAGCAATACCAAAACCAGAACTAAATATTTAAATGAATATCTTTCGCAGCAAAATATGCGGCATATTTTGCAATTAGCCGTTAAAAAGCTAACTACCCCATATATGGATAGTTAGCTTGTTCTTTTACGATTCCAAGTCAATAAGGATTGGTCGCGATGAAGCTTGCCGCTTTTACGTAAATCCGAGGATTCAGCTTTAATTGATTCACGATCACTTCAGCAATATCTTCAGCTTGTATTAGTTTTGAATCATCATTTTCCTTAATTAAACTTAACTCCATAGCCAAGTCAGTTGCCACCGTACTTGGAGTTAATGCAGAAACACGAATATTATTTCGACGGACTTCCTGTGCCAATGATTCAGTGAATCCAATTACTCCGAATTTAGATGCACTGTATGCACTGGATGTAGCAGCTCCGTTCAACCCATTGGTCGATGAGATCGTAATGATGTCGCCGCCATTTTTTTCAATCAATTGAGGTAAGACGGCATGTGTCACATAATAAGTACCCATTAAATTCACATCAATGATTTTTTTCCATTCCTCTGGTTCCATATCCAGTACCGAACCAAAAGTCGCAATACCCGCATTATTTATTAAAATATCTGCAGCACCTAAATCAGCAGTTAATGAGGCAATCGCCGCTTCCACTTGCTCTTTAGATGAAACGTCAGCCGTAGCATACGCTGCTTTCACACCAAATGTTTCAATTTCAGTAGCCACTTCTTGTAAAGTTGATTCAGTTCTTGCAAGTAAACCAACCGTTACCCCTTCTTTTGCTAACGCAATCGCAGTCGCCTTTCCAATCCCTCTAGCTGCACCTGTAATAAATGCTACTTTTCCTTTTAAAGATTGTGTCATGTGATCGTCTCCTTTTCATACTGATATCAGTCCCATTATACTGCTTGCCATGGGGTATAGCATGGATTTGAATTCATGTGAAGTTCATGAACTATCACCATACAATCTATACTCATTTGATGATCTCAATGAAGTGTTTTAAAATCCTAGCGGTTAGTCCCCAAACTGTGTATTTTCCATATTCAAAAAACCATTCTTCCATTGAATGGGCTCGCCATTGATATTGATCACCGTTCATAATCTTTTCAAAAGGAAAGGTGGACGATGGAGCTGGCTGAACGGAAACTAAATGCATATACGGCTCATAGTTCAAGAGCCATTTTACAGGAATCGTGAAGACCTCTTCCACTTCATCTTTGTTATAGCTATGAATAGTCTGATCATAATCAATGGTCGCAACAAATGGGTAGACGACAAATGAAGGAGAGGCCACATAAGGACTTAATTGCCCTATCATAGTGATCATTTTTGGATCAACACCTAACTCTTCATTTGTTTCACGTAAAGCAGCAGCCATAGGCGATGCGTCTGTGGCATCTATGCGACCGCCAGGGAAACTTATATCCCCTGGTTGTTTTCTCATCGTGAGTGAACGCACTTCAAACAGAACATGCCATTCTCCATCTAATTCAACTAACGGAATTAGCACTGCGGCACGAAAAGCGGTCTCCTCTCCAATGAATAAAGACTTATTTTCATTTAACTGTTGCTTTAAGTGATCAAGATTCATGAAGTTTTCTCACCCCGACATTTTACATCTATCGTATCATTAGAGAGTTCCCATTTAAAGAATTTCAAAAAAAGCCACCCAATTTAAGCAAGGTGACTTCCTAATTTAATAAGTATATGATCTCTCATCTTTTCACGAGTTTTCCTTGTACAACGTAACGTTTGTCTTTACTGTTAACTGAATTATTGCATGTAGACAGTGTGACAATTTGATCATCTCGATTAACTTCAACAGGCATTTCAATTAATGAACGCGATTCTACTTCCTCTAAATAATGCATGAAGTCTTCATCCGTTTTAAAATTTGTCTCAATGTAATAAAAGTCAATTGTCGTTTCATACGCAGCGAACACTTCGATATCATAACCATCATAAAGTGTATCCATATAAATCACGGGATGGTCATCTGCATAACTTTGCTTACCAAACTTCTTCAAACTACCAAACATCGTATCATTTCTCATCGCATGTCCGTAAATCACTGTATTGCGGCTCATATCTGTCACATCGTTACGATAGTCCATAAACACACTGCCAGCACGGCTATATTCGCCTTTAAAATTGCGATTCAGATAAAAGTCATTATCTTCCGACTGCAATATAGGATTGTTCAGTTTTGTTCCTTCTACTGAAAGCCATCCGACAATCTGTTCGTTCACCGCATGTAACTCTTCAAATTGCGGACGCATTGTATAGCGAGATAAAATATCCTCTTTAGATGAACTCTCCGTCTCCACAGCTTCTACACTATTTTCCAACGCCGTCTCATAGATCAATTGCGTTTCCTTCAAAGAACTAGAGGCTTCAACGTATGTATAAAGATACTGCGCTAGTAAGTAACCTGAGTAAAGGAACACGGCCAAATAGACGAACGGCATCAATTTAGAAATACGTTTTCTCATTCGGAGACCCCCTAAATACCAAGTGACATCATATAGAAGCCAATCTCGTCATCTTCCTTAAAAATTGCATTGACACCATACACTTTTTTTATGACATCCTTAGTGATTACTTCCCTCGGAGGGCCTTCTGCAATAATTTGTCCATCCTTCATCATGATAATCTGATCACTATAGCGGATTGCCTGGTTAATATCATGTAATACCATCACGATCGTCAACCCATACTCTTCATTTAACGATTTCACGAGTTCCAATAATTCGATTTGATAATAAATATCTAAATAGGTGGTCGGTTCATCCAAACAAAGGATTTCAGATTGCTGTGCTAATGCCATCGCAATCCACACTCGTTGACGCTCTCCTCCTGACAACGCCTCTAAGTCATTATGTCGTTTTTCGACTAGATTCGTAACAGATAATGCCCAATCAATTGCTTGATGATCCTCTTCCTGATTACGCTGTAGCATTGTCTTGTGAGGCAGCCGACCAAAGCTAACAAGTTTTTCAATTGTCAAGTCTTTCGGCACATCGTTTTGCTGGTAAACAATTGCAAGTTTCTTTGCAAATTCTTTTGGCTTATACATGACCAAATCGCGATTTTCTAATGAAGCGGAACCGGATTTCGGCATGTTATTTCTGGATAAGACGCTTAATAACGTTGATTTTCCACAACCATTCGGCCCAATGATTGTTGTAATTTCACCTTTTGGAATCGTTGTCGTCACACCATCCAAATGATTTGTTTTATTATCATGCGATACGATGATACTCTTCATTTCCATAGCTGGTCACTCTTTTCGCAGTAAGAATATTAAGAACGGTCCGCCGATAATCGCCATAATCGTAGAAGCAGGTATTTCTAGTGGTGATACAATCGTTCTGCCGATGGTATCAGCCAATAATATAATAAGTGCACCTAAAAGGGCTGTAAATGGAATCAATACTTTATGATCGTAGCCAACCAAACGACGTGCTATATGCGGTACGAGTAACCCTACAAACGAAATCACACCAGCTACCACAACCGAAATTGCCGCTAGTAACACTGCCACCGCCGCAATGATCAGTCGGGCACGCGTTACATGAAACCCAATGCTTTTCGCTGTTTTATCTTGCAACACCAGTAAGTTGCACCAACTATAGAGCACAAATGATAAAATCAATCCAATTGTACCGTACGTTGCAATCGTCGATACATCACTCCATGTACGCATTGTTAGATTCGAGCCAATAACACTCGAGGCTGATACATTTAGCGACCCCCCAAAGCTAATGAACGCTTCCGTTAACCCTGTAAACATAGCATTGATCGCAATTCCAACCAGAATCAACTTAAGCGGGCTCAAACCTGATCTCCATGACAAGGCAAAGACGAGAAAACAAGCGAATGCCCCTCCCATGAACGCAAATAAAGGCGTCATGAAAAAGAGCGCCGGGAAGAATGAAATAATGAATAGCTGAACAAACGCCGCGCCGGAAGATATCCCGATAATACCTGCGTCCGCCAAGGGATTGCGCATAACGGATTGTAATAAAACACCGGAAACGGAAAGAGCCGCACCTGCAAATAGCGCAACAATCATTCGTGGAAAACGCAAATCTCGAATTGCTTCCATCTGACTGTTACCCGGTTCAAATAATGCTCCTAAAAATTCAAAAAAACCTATCTTAATGCTGCCGGTAGTAGCTGAGTAAACAATGGTCACGATGAGTAACACAGCTACTACCGCATAACTTACAATTCTTTTTGTCATGGTGGTCTTCCCTTTTCACTTGAATTCATCAATTAACGATAGAAAATCTTCATTAATTCCTTTAACGCCTCAGGTGCTTTCAATGAGGCTGTCGTTCCAAAAAGCTCTTCTTCAAGATCGTATACTCTATCGTTCTTCACTGCATCAAAATGTTTCCAAACATCATTTGTTTGAAATTCCTCATTGAACATTTCCACGACTTCTTCTGGCATTCCATGTGATAGGCGCAATATGATATCAGGATTGCTGTTATGAAGATATTCTGTATTAGATGATAAGTATTCTGGATCTTGGCCTTCCATTACGTTGGTGCCGCCCGCGCGTTTTACCAAGTCCCCTGCATAAGAATTTTCAGTAGCCACTAAATAACTTCCTGGAATCCCAAGTAAAATTAGCACACTTGGTCCTTTTCTATTCGCTGCAACCGTTTCTACTGCATCAATACTTTTCTGCAAATCGGCAACCAGCTTATCGGCTTTTTCTGTCCGTTCATAGCGTTCACCGAGTGTCTGAATTTCCTGTATCATAGAATCGACACTTTGGAAGTTTAAAAAATGTGCCGGTATGTTCAATTGCTCAAAACCATCCGTCAAATCATATTCCAATGTAGAAACAGATAAAAAGTCCGTTGGGTTCAGAGACTTTACGATTTCCATATCAGGCTGCATGGCATTGCCGATCGTAGGAAGATCATTGAAACGACTGGCTAATTGCTTTTCAGACTCTGGCACGGCAATTGCATCAATATCTAATTTATCAAGAATTTCTGCAATCACGACAGTCCCCGCTATGATTCGTTGATCATTCGTTTCTTCAGCTTCATTCTCAACAGGCGAGCTTGCTGCTTCCGTTTCTTTACTGGTATCGCTGCCACTGCACCCGGCTACAACGGATAATGCCATAATCGCTACGAAGAGCATGAAATTTCTCCATTTTTTTTGCACGTTGTGATCCTCCACTCATTACTCATTAACCATTTCTTTTTTTCCATTCTTAATACGACGAATCAGCAAGATCCCCGATAGGATACAGACGAAGAAAAGAAGACCGACCTTTAATAAATTGAAGGGTATGACTTGTTCATCTGGCTTATAGGCGATTTGATCCCCCTTCACCTCTTCTTCTGCCACCTGTCTGACTGGTAGTTTCTCATCTTTCTTCAGTTCATCCAAAGTACGGTCAAATAGTAATTGCTCTTCTACAGGAACTTCTTTAGGTGTTGCGACAGTTGGACTCGACTGCTTCTCCTTACGAGATGGCCGTGTTGACTCAGGTGATTGTACAGGCCTTCTCACAAGAGGTATCTTTGTCTCATTCGACGTAACCAGTTCAGGTATATCCACTTTGGTTTCAAATATCATTGCTTGCTTTTCATCGAACTGTAACTGTGTAAAGTAGCTAGACGAATACATTAATTGAGGAATTTCCACTTCAGCCCAAAGCCGGATTTTCTTGCGGAAATCTTCCACTTCAAACTCAATAATACGTGTGTTGTCACTCTGTGAGATGACTTTCGGCTCTACCATTTTTCCTTGACGCTCTACCGTCAGAACTTTGATCCAAGATGATTGGATGATCTCCATCTGTGCATAAAAGCTGTCATCTTTTTCAATTATTTTCATGACAGGGTTTACATATGTCTGCATGACGGAGAGTTCTTCTTTGCCGTCTTTTAATAGCGTGTAATTGATAAGGTCACGGCTTTGTTGACTGTCACTTATTGATGGTTCTTCTCTTTCGAGGAATGAATCAAAGTTAATTACCATTTCCTGAGAAAACACTCTCGGCTTTTCATCTGCCGATAATTTTACTGTCCCTTCGAGCACGATCTTCTGTTTTACATCTTTCATATCAAACTGAACTAAATTTTCAGATCTATCCAGTAGGGAGTTAATTGTGGTTTCCTGCTGTTTTGCAGTTATGGAATTGATGATGCCGCCTTCAAACCTTATTGGAACCGACAATGCATATCGACCTTCATGGATGATTAACGTAGCGTGCTTGCTGAATAACTCTCCCAGTTCCACCGCTTCAAGTGCTAGAAAATTTAGTTCAACTTGATACACGCCATTCTTAAATTTTGTTGGTTCATCTGCTGTTACGACAGATTCTCCAAAATGAAAAGGAAGCAGCGCAGAGATGATTGATGTAAGCAAAGCTATATAGATTATTCTTCTCATTTCCAACGGTCGCTCCCTTTAATTGAAAAACAATTATGCCTCGGCGTAATTGCGTCCAGATTTTGAATTGTGCTTAGACCTACAGGATGTAGGTCATGCAGGTGTTGCCACAGGATGTGGCGATCTTAGCCTACATACTTCTATTATTCAGCGTGCTGCTGAATAAAGATAAAACGACAGGAACTTCCTCCCGCTGAGTAGAACAGCGAAAGGAAGTACATGTTAAAACTTATTATTTCTCCATAAATTCAAGTGAACCATTTAAGATCTTAGCCATTTGTGTACGTTTCAATGGGCTGCCTGGATTGATAACTGTCTTACCGTCCGTCGTTTTAGAGCCTGTCATTATATCTCCCGCATACAGAAGAGCGAAAGCCTTTTTCGTCTCTGGATCTGTTATAAGAGCTCTGTCCGCATAATAGGATAGACTTGTATCTCCGTAGCTCATTTCTTTACCTGCAGCGTAATTTACGGCACGATAAAGCATCAATGCGCCTTGCTGGCGAGTCAATGTGTTATTCGGATTGAACTTGTCACCTTTTTTGACGATTCCTGCTTCGGCCAGCGCGTTGATTGCACCTACGCGTTCTTTGTCTGTAATGTTAGCGATATCCTTAAATCCTGCAGATTGAGTTGAGTTCAAGTCCAACGCACGTGCTACCATTAATGCAAATTGGGAACGTGTAATGTTGTTACGAGGGTTAAATTGATCTGCACCTTTAACAATTCCCTTTTCATAAAGAGCTAGAATCGCAGCTTTATTTCCATCCTTGTCAATATCTTTAAAAGGATTCGCACTTGGAGTTGGATTTACAACTGGCTTGTCGCTTGGTTTTACACCATCCAAGCCAATCTGAACTTTGTGATTTGAATCATATTTAACGCCTGCTTCGTCTACGATAACGTGAAGCTCTGCATCAACTAATTTTGTAAGATCAGCCACGTTAAATGTGTATGTGCGCTCATCTGTTGACTTGTCTTCGGTAGCAATCGCTATTTTTTTGCCATCGATTTTGAATTCTTGAATATAGTGACCTTTCGGAAATGTTACTGTTACTTCATTGCCATTTGTTACTTTCTTAACGCTTGCTGTAGGTGACATGTAATTCTTCATGATCGATTCTTCACTCGTACCATCTTTGAACACTTGCACTGCTACATTCTTAACTGCCTCTGCTTCTTCTTTAGCAACCTGTGCTTTGAAATCGAAGTCATACCAATGATCCATATTGGCAGCAGCTACAACTACATGGATTTTACCTGGGTAAACGGTATCCGTTGCCATTGGGAAACTGTATGTAATCGTCCCGTCTGCATTTTTTACTTCTGTTGCATCAACATATGTTTCGCCCTGTTTTGTCTGAAGTCCTGCAATCATTGGTGCAGATTTGGCCGGGATTGTTAATTGAGCTTCATATTCACCGTCTTTTTCAATTAGCTTTCCTTGAGGGACGATGTGACCGCTAATTGCGGGCTGTGGCTCGTTAGTTCCTGGTTTGTATACATGAAAATCTATTACCTGATCCGTTGCAACTGTAGCTGCAATAGTAGTCGCAGCCTTGTCACTTGTTCCAATATTTGCAGACGCCGCTGTTGGAATGGAGAGTGATGCTGCGAGTAATGATGCAAGGACCACTTTCGTTGCGCGTGATGATTGTTTTTTCGTCATGATTGTTCCCCCTGTTTTCTTTTAAATTTAGTTCTATAAAGTAAAAATGCAGAACCTGCTAACGCAAAGATTAATAGGTATGGCGCTGAGTCACTAGTCTGTGGGTTTGCCACTTGTCCTTCAGTTGTTGGCTTTTTAGTTGTTGTGGCGTTTGTGGTTACTTTCTTATCTTCAGTTGTTTTAGTTTCATTCGTAGCTGGCGGAGTGACCGGAGCAGCATCCTCCATCGCATCAAAAACTATTGATACTGTGTATTCATGATGGTAATTAATATCTTCAATATCAACTTTCATCGCCGTTTTAATAGGTTGTGACAAGTCACTTACTGTAAATTGAACAACACGTGTGTCGGCTTCTTTATCTTCACTGACTATAGTCGCCCCGCCCGGCGGTTCGAACTTTGTAATCCACTCACTGTTTTTCAGTGTGATTTGCACGGTGGCAGTTCCATTTTTAGTCGTTACTTTCGCCGGTTTTACGAAATAATCATTGGCGATTGAAGCAGAGTTACTATCCGGCTGATTCACTTGATATTCGAGTGAATGTGTACCATCCGCAACCTGTGCTGAAGCTTTTGGCAAGGCAACAGTAAACAGTAAAAAACTTGTAAGTAAAACAAAAATAAATCCTTTTTTCACTTGTTGTAAATCTCCTTTCAATAAATCATTGTAAAAAATAACTGACACTAGGGAAGCCCCAACAACTGGGCAAAATTCCACATCTAAATTATCGCACAAATGGTAGAAAGTACGAATGATAAACTATACTTTTCTACCGTTTCTCATGGCATTTGTGTGACAATTGAAGATTCATATTCAATTGAGCCAACAAATGAGAACGATTATCATTTAATATATCCTGTTATTGTATCAATGTCAAACCTTTCTAAAAAGACTTAACTATCGTATTGTTCTAGTCAAATCATTCACCAAGCTGGGAGGAATACATAATCTATAAAGAGGAAGTTAATTAATAACGCGAGGAGTCGGATGATGGAATTTCATTCTTTTAGCGGAATTGTAATGATGATTGATGATTTTTCAACAGACCAAGATAATGAAGCCGGATGTTATAAGCTGTTCATGGTAGATAGCGGTTACGGAAACATAGTGAATTTTGTAGTAGGACCGACAACTTATTTTGTAGATCATGTAATGGTAGAGATAGGTGATCAGGTAACTGGTTTCTACGATGCAAATGCACCAGCCCCTCTTATCTACCCACCACAATTCAGGGCACTTGTCATGAGTAGAGATTCACCATATCAAAATGTGAAAGTGGACTATTTTAACCGTCGTCTGGAAAGTAGTGACGGAACGCTGCGACTGAATCTATCCCCGCAAACTCAAATCATCTTACAAAATGGCCAATCCTTTAATGGAGATATTGGCGGACGCGATCTAATTGTGGTATACGGTGCTTCTACAAGAAGTATACCTGCTCAGACTACACCTTATAAGATTATTGTACTTTGCTCTTAAACCGACCACGTTGGGCTCAAAATCGGTATATAAAAAGAGACGAACCCTCTACTTTTCGAGGGCACGTCTCTTCTTTTATTCAATCCGATAGAAATTTCTAGTCGTTGCATAAATCTTTCGATAGACTTCATCTATATTCAAATGCTTTATTTCCGCGATCGTTTGGATACTTTTGTGCATCATCGAAGGGTGTGTCACTTTTCCTGAAAAATGACCTTCAAACGGCCATGGTCCGTCTGTCTCGACCATCAACTGTGAAAGTGGTGTCTGGTCGACAATATGCTGAACCTTTACTTTGTATGTGACATCCGGTGTCACGGAGACGACATATCCATTCGCTAGGATACGTTTTAGAATTGTATCCTCTCCCTTAAACCAATGAAAATGTGCTTTTTCAATTGAATAAGACTCCAGTAGATCGCAAACAAGAGCAGCATCTTCATAAACGGCATGCAGCACGATCGGCAACTCATAGCCCTTCGCCTTTCGAATGAATTGCTCAAGTACTTCTATGTAAGGTTCTACTTCTAAATCAGGTTGTTCTTGACGCGTATAATACGGCAAGCCCACTTCTCCAATGGCAGTAAGCCGGTGACTGTTTTGATCGATTACGTTCAGGATTGCTTGAAGCTCTTCCTCAGCCGGCAAAGCTTGTTCTGGATGATATCCGATTGCTGGTTTGATCCTATTGTCTAAACCTGCTAGTTCCAATTGACGATTGGATGATGCTAAATTATTCGATACAGTGACTAGTGCATCAACCGAACTTTCTTCTAACTTGTCTAGGAGAACGATTCTTTCCCCGTCTTCGTACATATCCAAATGAATATGGGCATCAATCAGACGTCTGCTCATGAACACCCCTCGCTTTCTGTTCCTACAATGTTTGAACATTCCGGAAGTTACTATACAATCAGAACTAGATGATCGTTGCTATATTTATCATATTATCACGTCTAGGGGGTTATGTTCTTTGCGATTGCTGCAAGCCGGATTTCATTATTATCTTGCCGGTCTAATTGTTTTGACGTTAGGCATCACATTAACGATCCAATCCGCACTGGGTGCTTCACCGTTTGATGCCCTTCTTGTTGGCTTATACCGCACATTTGGCTTAACAATCGGCAGTTGGGAAATTGTCGTTGGGGCAGCAATGGTCTTTTGTAACGCCATTGCGGAGAAGAAAAGACCTGAATATTACGCATTAATTTCGGCATTTATCACTGGCCTTGGAATTGACGCATGGTTATTTTTATTGCGTGATTGGATTGCACCGGGAACTTGGATCGGTCAATGGATCTGTACAGGAGCAGGAATTGTATTGATAGGTCTGGGTATTGCGATTTATTTACAATCCCAATTTGCGCCCAACCCAATGGATCGTTCCATGCTAATATTATCCAAGCTAACGGGTTTGAGTGTGACGTATACCCGCGCCATGATCAGTTTTATTCTCGTTATCATTGCTTTATTATTTGATGGAGCAATCGGGCTGGGGACGCTAGTGAACGCGCTATTTACAGGAGTATTTATTAGTTTTTTTTCACCTTACATAAAAGCACTAACAAATCGTCCAGAACTACTTAAGTAATGAAAAAACCGTAAAAAACTGACGTGTTAGTTCAAACATTTATGGATGTTCCTGCTAACACGTTTTCTGGTACGCAGGCACCTAACGCTTCTTTCGTTGATATGTGGAAAGCAAGACTCCGCCAACTATAAATAAAGATCCCAAAAGTTCTGATCCAGCGATTGGTTTGTAAAGCAGTAATACTCCCATTACCATGGCGACAAAAGGTTCAAGATTAGATAATATAGATGCCTTTGAAGCATCGACATACCGTATATTATTGTTCCAAATCAATGTCGCAATGCCGTGCACCACAATGGCGGTACTAATCAGAAAAGCCCAATCTGATATCTCGAAGCTGATTCGCAAAGGAGTATCTAATGTAAAAGCGAAGGGAATTGACACCACTAAACCGACAACATTTGAATAGAGCGTAATGGTGAATGGGTCTATTCGTTGAGAAAGAAGTCTGGTCATTATAACCATAATAGCGAAGGTAATCATCGTGATCACAATCCATATTAAACCTTTGTCGATCTGCAGGGAAGATACGCCCCCTCTGGTCACGACAAAATAAATCCCTATAAGAGCAACAACTGATCCCATCAACATTCGAATGGGGAACTTTTCTTTTAAAAAGATAGCCGCTAATACGCCAGTTACAATAGGTGCTGTGGCTAAAATCAATGCAGAAGTTGTAGGGTCTGCCGTTTGCAACCCTTCGAAAAATGACCATTGATTGATGAAAACGCCAATTACTCCAAGAAAAAACAGCGCAAGGAAGTCTGCTTTCGTAACTCTTCGTAACTGCTTTTTGTAAGCAGATATCCCAATTAGAAATAATACGATAAATAAAAGTCTGAGTGTGGTTAACATGGAGGGGGAAAACACTTCAACTAACATCTTTCCGAAAACAAAATTGCTTCCCCATACCAGCACACAAAATGTTAGCCAAGCGTAAGCTTTTAACATTTGCATCATCCTTCCTGCAACATAATGCTAACTGCCCTATTTTATACCCCGCAAGAATTTTCGTATACATTTTTGTTTGGTTCTTATCATTTACGTTCATATAACAGTTAAAAAAAGTACCCGTACCATACTGATTTCGGAAATCAATATGATGCAGGTACCTTAATTTTTTATAAAAGCCCCGAAACCTACTAGGACACCCTTCTTACATTAGTCGTTCACTTTCGGAGATGGATAGTCAAAGCCTTTCGTATCTACTTCCACCTTCTTCATTTTCTGATCTTCTAACGGCTTATCTGAAGAGTCTGTTTCAGTAGCAACGATTGCATCCACAGTTTCCATGCCCTCAATTACTTTTCCAAACGCAGCATATTCTTCGTCAAGCTGGGACGTATCTTCTGCCATAATAAAAAATTGGGAGCCTGCAGAATTTGGTTCCCCTGTGCGTGCCATAGAGACAACGCCGCGTTCATGTTTCAGATTATTTTCAAATCCATTACTAGTGAATTCCCCGTCAATCGAATATCCCGGACCGCCTGATCCATTTCCCGAAGGATCTCCCCCTTGGATCATGAAACCTGGAATGACTCGGTGAAAAATCAGTCCATCATAATAACCTTCCTCAACTAATGAAATAAAGTTGGCTACTGTATTTGGAGCTACAGAAGGATCTAATTCTAGGACGATTTTTTCGTCGTTATCCATCGTAATCGTCACAATCGGGTTTTCTTCCACTTCTTCCGAATAATCTGCTTCTTTTACCGGTTGTTCCTCTGATTGCCCGTCTGTCTTCTCCTCCTGCTGCTCGTCTTTTGTTGACGATCCACACCCCACTAAAAGAAAAGCCAGCGCCATCAGGCTAAAGATTAAATAAAATGCTTTATTTCTTATAAACATCTACTTTTACAACTCCCTTATGTAATCTGCTCGTTCATTATATAACACATAATCAGGCAATTCACGCTAAATAGCGAACCCTATCCGATCATTCATCGTCATACTAACTTCCACAGAGACTACATCTCATCTTTATTTATATTTCCAGATTATAAATGAAACTAGAAGGAGATGCCCTATGAGAGACAGCCTAATTCAGCAAAAAACAGTAAAAACACAGATCAAGAGAGCCTGGCTGCAACTTGTCCATTTTGGATGGCAGCAAGCCCTGTCCTGCCTGTTTCCAGTCGTTATCTTTGGCTCCTTAGCCTTGACCCAAGTCATTCCCCTGCCTATACTGCCTCGATACGACTGGCTACTCATCATCTTTCTTCTTATGCAATGGTGGATGGTGCGTTCGGGGCTAGAAACTCGTGATGAATTAAAAGTCATCACTATGTTTCACTTGATCGGTCTGGCCCTTGAAGTATTTAAAGTTAATATGGGATCCTGGTCATACCCCGAGGATGGGTATTTCAAAATACTAGGAGTGCCTTTATACAGCGGATTCATGTATGCAAGTGTTGCAAGCTATCTTTGCCAGGCATGGAGGAGACTGGATGTGAATCTCGTGAAATGGCCGCCACTTTGGGCAGTCGTGCCACTCGCCGCTGCCATCTACTTAAACTTTTTCACTCATCATTATTGGATTGATATTCGTTGGTGGTTGTCTGCGCTGGTTGTAATTGTTTTTTGGCAGTCTTGGGTCACATATGCAGTGAACGGAACACGATACCGTATGCCCCTTGCGTTTTCATTTGTACTTATCGGTTTTTTTATCTGGGTTGCAGAGAACATCGCAACGTTTTTTGGCGCTTGGAAATATCCGAATCAAAGCGACACATGGCAGCTGGTCGGCATAGGAAAATTAAGTTCTTGGCTGCTGTTGGTCATTGTTAGTTTTCTAATTGTAGCGACGTTGAAGATGATTAAAGAAAAACCACCTGTGAAATAGCAACTTAGAGAGACCTATACAGAATGGAGAATAAGTTATGCAAAAAGGTACCTGCGCAATATTGAACCCTATATTCAATAATGCGTAGATACCTTTTTTAATCAGACAAGCAATTTACTACTCCTATTCTCTATATCTTAGCGCCAAACCTTTTAAGAAATTTCTAGCGTATCGATCGCCACATTCCTTATAATTTCGGTGTCCTTCTTTTCTGAGAACTGCACTCAATTCACTTTTTGATAAATTAACCCCTGCATCCTGTAAGATCTCCAACATATCTTCACTCGTGAGCGAAAGTGCAATTTTCATCTTCTTGAGCAGGATATTATTCACGTTTCGGTCAGTCATTAAGAATTGGTTTTGCTCGTTCTCCGGCTTAACATCCTGCACTCCTCTTTTCAGGCTCACAAATCCATTTAAAAAGGACTCCAACATAGTATTATTGACTTCTTTAACGTACTCATTTTCTTGCGCTTCATCTTCTTTTGACTTCGACAACATTTTCTGAACTTCTTCTTTCGTCGTTTCCATACCACCCAACTCAAAAATCTCTACCATCGCTGTGTCTTTTATATCCAATGCATATCTTAATCGAGTAAGTATATCGTTATTATTCAATAGGATCACCTAACACCTTTCCTGTTTTAGCTGTTGTTCTAAGTATAGTACTATTTGCATTTCATTGTCTCAATTAACCCTTTTCTTTTTTCTCTATATTATTCAACTCATTTTTACATTATTAATACATTTGAAATATGAGAATTCCGATTCCACACAGACATTTATAGAAAGAAGCGCTCGAATCTTTTAAAGGAAATGATTCGTATACAGGAGAGGAGGAGAATAAATGCAGCCTACAAATGTAAAAGCTTGCACGCAATGCGGAGGATCGGCGATCGGAAAAGGAGTTCAAAGCGGATACGCAAGCGTGACAACTTATAAAAAGATGGGAATAGGTCATAAGCTGATCCATCTCATCTGTACGGATTGTGGTTGGGTGCTCGGGAGCTATGTGGAGAATCCGAGGGTCTTCAAGAAGACGATTGGAAAATGAAATGCTTCCGGTCTTATGCCTGAAAATAAGGCTTACCTATTTATCTCGCGTTTTATTTCCATTTAGAACAGCTGATAGAGTTACTACCACTCCATTAAAAGCTATGTAATACATTTCTAAATTCAATTGAAAAATATCAACGAATATTTTATGGAATTTAATGTCAGGATAAGTTTTTCGTTATTTGACGGTCATGAAGAAATCACCCCAAAAGGCTAACAAAACCTAGAGGGGGGATTGTCTTCGTTTATTGGTCTTCTACAATCTCTTGTGCTTCGTTCAACTGTTTCTTCATCATGTCTAACTGTTCTTTGTTTTGTTGAACGGAATCCATACGCTCATCATATTGCTCTGCCTTCGTTAATGCCTTTTCTGTTCGTGCTATCGAATTAAAAGCATGCTCCACAGCTATCTCCTCAGGATGCGACATCGCCTGCTTCACCGAACGATCAGCCTTCTGAACAGAATTGCTTAAAAAAGTGCCTGGATGATCCTTTTTCCAACTTTGTTTTGAATTCTTAGCCATTTACGATTCTTTCCCTCCTGCAAATAAGATATTTTACGGCATGCTTAGTATTGTAAAAAAACCTGGAACTATGCGTGGTCAGGGATTAATGACAGTAGATATAATTACGTGGCATTTCCTTTTATAACATTTATTTATAATAAGGTTCTCCGTTGCTAATGTAAATACGACTTTCCCAATAAATATTTAGAATATTTAGAAGGAGATAATACATATGCCAACAAATAAGCTTGTCTTAACAGGTGAGCAAGAAGTGGACTTAGTAAATATAAAAAACATTAACATAAGGATTCTCATTTCTGGATGAAAACTTTATCTTCCTCATCCTTTCCTATACAAAAAAACTTCCAGCCGATAGACAAGGGCTAGAAGCTTTTTTTATTAAATTAGAGATAGTTAATCTGGAAACAGTCATTCCAATAACTCACTTGAACAAGTTAATGGTTGTGATAATGATCGGCGCGCTAAATACAACATCAATAAGGAATGCACCGACAATTGGCACGACCAGGAATGCCGTGCGAGAAGGACCATACTTGCTCACGGTTGCGGACATGTTCGCCATTGCGTTCGGTGTTGCACCCAGCCCGTGACCTAAGAATCCGGAGATCATAACAGCCGCATCGTAGTCCTTGCCAAGCATTCGGAACATCACAAAGACGGCATATAGGACGATAACGATAACCTGGATGAGTATAATGCCGATGAGCGGTAGTGCGAGATCTGCAACTTCCCACAGCTTGATGCTCATCAGTGCCATCGAGAGGAAGATTGCAAGCGAAACGTCCCCGATTAAGTTGATTTCCTTCATGTTCACCGTACCCTTTACAAAGCGGTCAGTAAGATTCCGAACAATAACCGCTACGAACATCGCCCCGATATAGGACGGCAGGACGAAGCCGGTCACATTTGTAAACAAATCCCCAAGATACGTTCCCACTGCCATGGAGAACGTGAGAAGGGCAACTTGCACCATGAACGACCACTCTTGAATCGGCCTCTCATCATTTTCTACATATTCTTCTATTTTACCCGCTGATGGCTTTAAGTCATGTTTTTTAATCAGGTACCGCGCAACCGGACCGCCGGTAAGGCTACCACAAATTAGGCCAAGTGTGGCGGCAGCCATTCCAATCGTCAAGGCTGAGGAAACGCCCAAGTTCTCAATCGTCTGTCCGTAGGCCGCAGCACCGCCATGTCCTCCGTTCATCGAAACTGCTCCGGCCATGACACCCAATAGTGGATCAATTCCAAACAATTGAGCAAACGAAACACCGATGACGTTCTGCAAGAACACCGTGACGCCGCACAAGAGCAAATAGATGACTAAGAGCTTTCCGCCCAGTTTGATGAGCTTGAAGCTTGCTCCAAGGCCGACCGTCGTAAAGAAGGCGATCATGAACAACGACTGTAGCGATGTATCCAATGTAATCTCGACAATCCCCGTAGTTTTCAACACGAGCGCTAAAGTGGCGAATATCAAACCGCCGATGACAGGCGCCGGGATCAGGAACCGGTTAAGGAATCCGACCCGGCTGACAAGTGCCATTCCAAGCAAATAGAGAGCTACTGCAAGGAACAGTGTTGTAATCTGGTTGAGTTCAATCATATATCTTCACCTTTCTAAAAAGCCTTTACCGCTTCATTGATAAGTTCCCTCAGCCGAACCGTTCAACCGATTTATCAAGAGCCGGGTTAACCAAGCCTATGTTAAAGTTTGTCTTTTTTTACTTACGTGCCGAATGAATGTAGCCGGCTAATCACGGCATGATTCCGTTTCCCTCTCTCCTTGGTAAACGCTTTCATACCTAGAAAATAGAGTTATGTCGATATTTTACGGTAAACCTATTGAATCCTACAAAATCCGACATTTTTCGATATGTATTTCTAAAAAAATGATATTTTTTAATCTTTTGTTCAATTAGCCATCGCTATACTTTTCTTTTGCTTCAGCATTGTACGACTTGACTTGATAATTTACATAATATAAAAGACAAAACCACCTAAGTCATTGTCATGTCAACGTTTCAGGTGGTCCTCTCTATGAATTGCCTTATTTATGATAAGCTTCGCCATAACATATTTACCTGTAATTTGTTTATAGTAACCAAAGCTTTTTAACATGACCGTAATTCTACACATACAAAAGGCTTCTCATAAGCTCTGACTGCTTATGAGAAGCCTAAATCTTTTCTATAATTTTTGTGTAACCTTTATCTAAATTGAAGAAAGGCCTCTATCGGCCTTTACTTCGTGGGCTTAAATTGATCATCTAGGTATCGGGCCATAAATGCCGCGAAATGTTGACGTGATATATTAATATTAGGCTTAAATTTACCGTTGGAATAACCCGTTGTAATATTATTTGCTACCAACGCAGAAATATAGTTGTGAGCCCAATTCCCCTTGGGAACATCCTTAAAATCGGTTGGGTGAGTGCCTTTTAAATCATAAGCTAACACTAAGATTGCAGCCGCTTGCGAGCGGCTTAATTTTCCGGTAGGGTCGAAATACTTTTCACCTTGGGAATTAACTTTTCCGTTGACGATACCCAATTCAACAGCCTTAGCAATCTCCTCGTATCCATAATCACCAGGTGAAACATCAACAAATCCTGGGTTAGTAACATCTGAATAGTCGACAATTCCCTTTTCTTTCAAAATCAATCGTATAGCATGTAAACGTGTAATTGACTCATTTGGTTTAAATGTTCCATCTGGATAACCATTAATTATTCCTTTGTCTGTCAAATACATAATTTCATCGACATATGAACTTACATCTTTAAATGCTGGCTTTTCATCTGCATTCATTTCGAAATTAGGCGTTGTTTTAGGCAGCGTTCTAGCATTGGTTGCTTGTTCAAAAGAATAAGCTATATCTAATAGAGACTGTTCACTAAATGCCAACCCCATGAAAGAGATCCCAACAGGCAGTTCTTCACCAGTAGCACCGGCAGGAACAGTAATCTCAGGGAATCCTGTAGCAGACGCTACATAACTTGCGGCATACGTGTCATAGGCATCACATAAATATGTCGGGTCTTCCTTATCGAATCTTGGTGATGCAGGACATGACATTGTTGGAAAAACAATGGCATCCAAATTTTCTTTTTCCATTATTGATTGTACTTCATCACGTACTTTAGATATCTCTTTTGTTACTAAATCATTGTACTCTGGTGTGTCTTTAAACGCCGCTTGTTTTAAATTCGTTTTTAGACCTTCCAAACCTGCTGGATTTACTGGCGTTGCTGAATTCAAAATCTCTGGTGATTCACTAATTTTAATTATTTCTTCTAGTGTTTTCGGCTGACTTTCAGGGAACTGTTTTAGATACTCTTCCAACTGAGACTTAAAATTAGCTTCATTAATTGGCCCAATAATTGGTGTCCAAAGATATTGTGTCGTCTCTGAGAAAGATACCGGAATAAGTTCCGTCCCTATTTCCTCCATTTTCTTCAAGGATTTATTAGTAATTGTATCCACCTCAGCGTTGTCTCCAAAAAAGTCAACAGCTACTCCAATTCTTGCATTTTGTAAAGCAGTATTGTCTAAGGACTTACTATAGTCTTCAACTATATGTCCCTTTGCAGATAAGGTTTGGTCATCTTTATCATCGACTCCAGCCATAAAACTCAATGCAATCGCTACATCTTCTACAGATCTAGCCATTGGACCAGCAGTATCGAAATTTAACGAGGACGGAACGATTCCGCCACGGCTTATTAAACCTAATGTCGGTCTGATAGCGACAAGTCCCGTAACATGAGATGGTCCTCTGACCGATCCAGACGTATCAGTACCTAATCCAAATACACCAAAGTTTGCTGTGATTGCCGCGGCAGTTCCGCTGCTAGAACCAGAAGCATCACGTTTAAGGTTGTAAGGATTCAAGGTTAAACCGCCCAAAGAGCTATATCCTAATCTACCATAAGATGCTGCAAACTCTGACATATTTGTTTTTCCAATGATAATGGCTCCTGCATCCTTAAGTTTCCGAATAGCAAAAGCATCTTTTACGGGATAAGCATCCTTTAGTGCAACAGAGCCAGCCGTTGTCGGCATGCCTTTGACGTCAAAGTTATCTTTTACAACGATTGGAATACCATGAAGTACACTTCTTTTGCCTTTACTTTGTCTCTCTGCATCTAATTGCTTTGCAATCTCTATAGCTTCTTCATTAATATTAGTGAACGAATTAATCGCAGGACCTTGCTTGTCATATGCTTCTATACGTTCTAGATAATACTTAACCAACTGCTCAGATTTAATTTGGTTGTTATCTAAAGCATCGGAAATTTCGCTAATACTTTTTTCAAATGGATTAAATTCAGTTTCTTCCGCAGAGACACTTGCCAATGGAAGCACGGCTACTACTACCATAAGAGCTATCAAGGTTCTAACTCGATTTAATATGTTAAACATAATGTTTCCTCCCTATTCTAAAACAAATTAACTATAAAATTTTCACCCTGAAAGTTATATAACAATATTCAGAGGTCATTTTATACAACATTTCTGTATATCATAAACAAAGTTAAATATAATGGGTCAAAATGTTAGGATATCTAACACATTCTTTTGGTTATTGTTTAGATAGAAATTATACTTTTACAGTTTAAATTCCTGGATGGCTACTTCCAATTCATTTGACATCCTAGCTAACTCATGAGAAACCGATGAAACCTCCTCCATTGAGGCACTCATTTCTTCGGAGGATGCTGCGACGTTTTGAGAATAATTATTTACTTCAATACTCGTTTTTGAAACGTCCTCTATGTGAACTACCACTTCAGCTATATGATTCTTCATGTTTTCCATTGCTATGTTAACCTCGGATATTTTTGTTGTACCAGCGAGAATGGAGTCCTTAATTTCTCCAAACGCTTTCCCGCTTTCATTCACGAGTTTCATTCCTTCTTTTGCCGAGCTTACCCCTAGATTTACTAGACCCATCGAATCTTCAATGCCATCTTCAATATCTTGAATAATTTCATTGATTTGCAATGCTGAATTACTGGATTGCTCTGCGAGTTTTCGAACTTCATCTGCCACTACTGCAAATCCTTTTCCATGTTCGCCAGCTCTTGCAGCTTCAATTGCAGCATTCAAAGCTAATAAATTCGTTTGCTCTGAAATTGATTGAATGATAAAGCTGATTTGTCTAATTTCATTTGATTTTTCATTTAACATGCTAATTTTCTCAGCGGAAGAACTCACGTTTTTATCAATTTCAACCATTTGATTTACAGTTTGCTCAACGACATCACTGCCCTGTATAGCAGTTTCTGTCGAATAATGTATGGAATTACTTACATTGTCCATGCTCACTGTCACGTCATCAACATGCTTATACACTTCATTGATAATACCTACCGCATTTTTCATAGCAGCATCCTGTTCATCTGTTCCAGTAGCAACAAATTGAATTGATTCGGATATTTCATTGGAAGCTGTTTGATTTTCGATTGAAGAGGCTGCCAGCTCCTCAGATGTCGCAGATAATTGTTGGGATTCATGTGCAATTTTTTTTATTGTTTCTTTTAAACTGTTAGACATGGTATTGAAATTTTCGCCCATATCCCCGATTTCATCTTTCACCTTCACCTTGACTTGTTGAGTCAAATCACCATTTGACATCGCTAAAGACAAATCACTAATACTTTTAATTCTCTTCGTTATCCGTAAACTCATAACAATAGATGCGATTACAGCAAGAATCGCAAAAATACCGCCTATAAGAAAAAGCATTGAGCGAATAAAAGTAGCGGTACTTAAAATTTCATCCTTCTTTATAACAGCAATATACTTCCAGCCATCAATTTCTGAAGTGATTGTGTTTAATACATAGTCTTCTCCATCTAGTTCAGCTTCAAATGAGCCATCTTTGCTTAGATCTTTTAAAGAAGGTATGTTTAGTTTAGACACTGGTTGGAAGTTCAATTCAGGATCTTTTGGATGTGCAAGAATTGTTCCATCTTCTTGCGCGAGAATTACATAACCATTATCGCCTATACTAATTTCCTTGATAATATCTGTTAAGCCTTCCAAACTTACATCTAAACCTAACACACCTGTTTGTTTTCCATTTTTTTCAATCGACACTACATTACTTACTATAATTCCTTCTATACCAGTTGCCTCATAGGCGCTTGTTAATTTTACTTCACCTGGTTCTTCAATAGCTGTGCTATACCAAGGACGGTCTCTAGGATCAAAACCTGCTGACACTGGTCCCTCAGGATATTGGACATAACCTCCATCCGATGTGCCCATATAAACATAAGAAGCTTTAGGGTGATTAATACTAAATTGAGAAAACAAATTAAAAATGGCTTTCTCTTTATCCCCATTTTCTGAAGGGGTCATATCAATAGAGGCATCTCCCGCTATATCTTTATATGAAGTAATACTTGAATCGGCATTTAAAACGGAATTGTCATTAGCTAATAAATTGACATTTTCTCTAATCGTTTCAAAGTATAGAGAAATGCCATTGTCCACCTGTTTAATTTCTTTCTCGCTGAAACTGATATAATCATTCTCGGTTTTTTCGCTAACTGTTTTATTAACTAAAACTCCAATAAAAATAATTGGTACTAGTGATAGTAATAATGAAAAAACCAATAACTTCGCTTTGAACGAAATTCTTTTCTTATTCATTTTTACACTTCTTTCTGTTTATGATAGTGAATCAAAGCGTAAGTTACCAACAACTGCAAAGCTTCTAAATTGATAACTTAAAGAATCTCTTAATCCTTTCTAACTATATCTTGACGCCAAACTCATGCCAGGTAATTTTAAACACTAAAAAAGCTATTCTATATAATATAGAATAGCCAAAGGAATATATTAATCCATAAACTTGGTAACCAGGCGATCATTGTTTAGATTGCAGGACTTTTAAATAATCCCTAAACTTTAGACCCTAAGCTTTGCGTCCTGCCCTTTCAGATCAGTTTGCCTTTAACTTCTATAGTTTTAGTTTAAAATTATGCTCCCTTATAATCTCACGTAACTCCATTAAATTCAAGACTTTTTGACCGGAAACAACTTTTATTATGTGATAAAAGAATCATGTGAATAATTCAAAACTGATGAAAAGGGATGTTTTTTTCACTGTGTATATAGTTTTATAAATATGAAGTCAAAAATATGATTTCAAATTAGTAATTAATTAATTTTGGGACTTTATCCGGTATTATGCTGATACTATCACTCACCCGCCTACTATTAGTTACAATATTAACTAATCTCGATTGCTCTGAAACGCCTAAAAGGCCTATCTCCAGCTTCGAAATAGACCTTGAAAACTATTAAAGCTTCGCATTTTCTACTTCAATGGAAGCACTTTTCTTATGGTTCTCTTTGAATTCATTTATGTCTAGTGTCTGTCACTGACCGAGTCTCGTCTTATTTTATCGATAACCGCCTTTACTTATGATATGGCTCTCCCTTAATAATCCGAAACCCCCGATAAACCTGCTCGACCAGCACAAGTTTCATTAACTGATGTGGAAACGTCATTTTTGAAAAAGATAACTTCTCATTCGCCCGTTGCAACACGCTCATATGCAATCCAAGCGAACCGCCAATTACAAACACGATCTTACTTTTCCCATATGTCATTAGCGATTCTATACTCGCAGCAAATTCTTCCGAAGTTTTCATCTTTCCATCAATCGCCAAAGCAATTACATAAGCATCCGGAGCAATCTTCGCCAAGATCCGATCTGCCTCTTTCTTTTTAACAATTTCCATATCCGCTTCACTCAAAGTTTCGGGTGCTTTTTCATCCGCCACTTCAATTAATTGCATTTTGGCATAGCTTTTCAGCCGCTTTGTATACTCTTCAATTCCTTGCTTCAAATACTTCTCCTTTAACTTACCCACGGTCACAATTGTTATATTCACAACTTATCCACTCGCTCTCCAAAAGTTATACACAATACTTATACACATATCCACAGCACATTCTACATATTGTGCCCGACTATTTGTTCCCTACTACATGTAAAATTCACTAACTATTCTTATCTTGTTCTGTGGATAACCTTTTATAGTTTTATTCTCATAATGAAAACTTTCATGTCTACCAGTAAAATAGAAAATTTCAAAAACCATGAATGCCAAGGCTTTATACCTTACACTAACCAGCTTTTCTACTAGTATATACTTATTTTCTTTTACACAATACTATACACATTATTTAGATTTTATCCACAATTGGATAACTCCATAAAAAATCAGGCACCGTAGCACGTTTCTGCTCGATGCCTGATGTGGATTGTAATTTGTTCAGGTTGTGGATAGTCTTAGAATGTGTTGCCATCCTTCAAGACCATCTCTAACTCCACTGGTTTTCCATCACGATACACTTTCAATTTCAGTTGATCGCCAATTTCTTTTTTATTGTATAAATATTTACGAAGCGCGACCATATCCGTCACTTTCTCCTCATCCAATTGAACAATTGTATCATACTTTTTAACGCCTGCCGCAAGTGCTGGGGAATTCGGCATGATTTCTGTTACGACCACGCCTTCCGTCACATCCTCGGGTAAATTCAAGGTCTGTTGCTGCTGTTGACTTGGAATTTGCTGAAGATCGAGTAAGGAAACACCCATTGTCGGTCGATTCACTTGCCCTGTCTCCTCAAGATGTTCAATGATCGGTAATGCAATATTAATCGGAATTGCTAATCCGATTCCTTCTACTGTCTCCTGTGAAATTTTCATGGAGTTAATGCCGATCAGCTGACCTGCCATATTAATCAGTGCACCACCTGAGTTCCCCGGATTGATTGCAGCATCTGTCTGCAATACATCTGCTTGCCAATCGATGATTCCATCTTTATTCAGATCCATTGGAATCGAACGATCTTTCCCTGAAATGACACCGACTGTGACAGACCCTGCGAATCCTAGTCCAAGTGGGTTACCTATGGCGATGACCGACTCGCCGCGTTTTAGCGCATCGGAATCACCGAATTCCACTACCGTATCTACATGTTTCGAATCAATTTCAACTACAGCTAGATCCGTCCATAAGTCGCTGCCGATCAGCTTTCCTTCTACTTTAGTTCCGTCGTCAAAGCTGACTTCCAATTGCTCTGAATTTTCCACGACGTGATGATTGGTGACGATATATGCTTTGTCTCCATCTTTTTTGTACAAAACGCCTGAGCCTGACCCAGCTTCCTGGACAGAAGTCCTTGCCGACCAGAAATCTTGAACTGTCTGGATGTTGGTAATACCAACAACAGCCGAAGCTACGTCATCTACTACGTCCGTAATCTCTGTTGAAATATCCATAGGAACTTGGCTGTGTTGTGTCTCTGTTAAATTAGAAGGTTTATTTACTTGTACTTCATTTGTTGTTGAATCAGATGCAAACATTACGACCAACCAAACGATCAGTCCACCTATTATTCCACCAAGCAGGCCCATCCAAAAACCACTTCTACGTTTTTTCTCTTGTTTCGTTTCGGCAGGCGGGATTGGCTGCCATGATGTTTCTTCTCTTTCTAGCTCTCTTTCTCCATCTATCCCTCTTCTTTCATCATCCATTCGCATTTCCTCCTCATCCAAACGTTCTCATTACATATCATACATGTACTTTACCCCAATCTATCATTGAAAATGCAAAAAAGCCTTACTAATTAAAGCAAGGCTTTTCGCATTTTTTCAGACAAGTACAAGCTCTGTAGATTCTGCTGCGTCTGTATCGCGTAAGTGGACATATTCGCCTGCACGAATACCGCAACTCTCCAATGTCTGTGCCACGCTCATGCGCGCCAAGTCTTTCATATTATTATCTAAACTAAGGTGTGCTAAATAAATATGCGTCTCTTTTTGAGCTACGACTTCACTCATCGCGACAGCTGCATCTTCATTCGACACGTGGCCGACATCACTCAGGATTCGACGTTTAATAGACCATGGATAACGCCCCATTTGCAGCATGCTTACATCATGATTGCTTTCAAAGACGAAACTGTCAGCTCCTGCGATATGACCCTTCATACGATCGCTGACATATCCTGTATCGGTGATAACAGCTAGCTTTCGATCCCCTTCATTGAATGTGTAAAACATGGGATCTGCTGCATCGTGAGACACGGCAAATGATTGAATATCCAACGACCCGAATGTTTTCACTGTCTCCATGTCGAAATGAAAACGTTGATCCAATGGAATCTCTCCAACAAGACCGTCCATCGCTGACCATGTCTTTGCGTTAGCATAAATGGGGGTTTTGTATTTCCTCGCGAGAACACCAATTCCTTTAATATGATCGCTATGTTCATGTGTGACAAAAATAGCATCTATTTCTTTCATGGAGCGATTGATCGAGCCGAGCAAGCCTTCGATTTTCTTACCGCTCATCCCGGCATCCACGAGAAAAGCATGCTCGTCCGTCTCTATATAAAGCGAGTTGCCTGTACTGCCACTCGCTAAAATGCTAAAACGCATGTGGAAAACTCCTATTCTGTCTGTTCTTCTAGTAGATCGGTTTGGAACTCAATCACTTTTCCTTCAATTGCATTAATGAAGTAGTTTTCGATAGTTCCATCCTTCAATTTTACCTGAATGTTCCACGTCGGTGCAAATACTTGGGTTTCCGTCAATTGGACTAGAATAGAATATCCTGACTTGACCTGTACGACAGTAGAATCGGGTTTCAAATAGCCACGCGTTACAAGTGAGCCTACTGCAGCGTCCTGTGACAACAATTCCTTTTTGTGATTGAAGCTGACAAAATCCTCTAGCATACGCTGTTCATAATGCGTAATGTTCCCTTCGTCATCCCAATGAACAACCAACATTGCATTGGGACTGTAGAAGATGGTTTCACTTTTCACTCGCTGAAAGAATACAGCACGTTGCTCTTCTTCATCGACATCCCACAATGCGTAGCTATCACCTTTGAGAATATACTTCGCTAGAAAATCATCGAACTCATAATTGCCATCCCCATCTCTCGCCTTTACTGTCTTTTTCAGATGAGAAAGCAAACGTGTTTTATCAATCAGTACAAATGACTGATTATTTAATTGCTTCAGATCTTCTTCAGTAAATGTAGCCATATGGGCTGATAAATAAGAGACTTCCTTTTTAGTGAACGGAATCGGACTGTAGGTGATATTTTCTAACTGCAACGTTTCTTCCAAAGAAGTTTTTCCAATGACCTGCATATCCCCGACATCCATTTGGCGATTCACGTATAAAGAATACAAGAAAATATTCAAAATTGAAAAGACGATGATAAAGATCGTTTTGGTTCTATTCCAATCCAACCCGGTCACCTCCTTCAGAAGAGCCGTCTGGTATAAAGCGGAACCAGTTGTCTTTGATCAGATAATACCAGCAAGGCTGCAAAATGAGCAATCTGCTATTTTCATCATGAATCAAGTAATAACCCGTGGAGATTTCATCAATCAAATCAAAGTCCAATTCGTCAGACTCTTTGAGTGCTTCTACCACATCCAAACCTGACGGAAGTTCTTCATCTACTGTCTCGAAATTGACAAGTTTGTAATACGGCCGAATGTATTTGTAGATTTGAGACTCTCCCCAGTATTCTATTATCTCATTTGTGCCGGACTGATCACTATAGACTGGCAAACCGTCCACATATAACTGAAATTTAACATAGCGGGAAATGGGATTCATATATGCATAGCGAAAGTCGTCCGTCCAACCACCATGTTCATTGATGAAATCAATTGTGTTTACAAGCAGCTCTGAAGGAATTGCAATTTCCTGACTTTCCGCGACCGGCATGACATAGGTCAGTGTTTTATTCTTCGTATTGACGTCCATTCGCGCACGATGGTCATCAACATACTCTTCTATGTTGGTATCGGTTTGATTGCGTCGGACAGCACTCGGATCACTGAATAATGCATTTCGAAATTGAATTGGATTAACCTCTTCTTGATAATACGTATACCGTTTAATAGTGACTGGATCTTTTGAAACTGCCAAGAATGGTGCGTTGCCCCGATCAATTTCAGCATACTCGGCAAACGACTGACCAACATCAACAATATTGCGTAGAAAGCTTGATCTATTCGGCAAACTGACTTGTGCTTGATAATGTATGCCACTTGTTTCACTTAAAAAATGAACAGTCGGCAGTTGAGTGGATTGACTCCAGTCGATGACCAGTCGATTGAATGTATCCTCCGGAATACTAGTATCGTCGATCAATAGTACATTATCATAGACAAGAATTGGGACTTCGCCTTGGAAGTAAAGTATCATCTGACTTGGCTGCCGCAACACTTGTGAAATATCCAATTTCGTCATGTCTTGATTCACTCTCTGCAAGTTTGTCAAATTCCAAGTACCCATCTCTGAAAGGATCGTATTAATCTTGCCAGAATCAACAGAACCTAGCACCTGATCTTTCAAATTAGTAATCACTTTATACGGTTTGATAATCTCATCTATCGTCTTCTTTTCGGCAATGGAAATATCAACCGTCTGTAATTGTTCCATCGGTTCATAATTTGGAGTGAACGTCCAAATTGTGAAGGTGAACATTACACTCAGAAGGACAAGCAACAGTAATATGATGGATTTGATTGTTTCAATATACTTCAATCCCACTCACCGTCCTCTTGTTGTTCAAATGGCAATGTAAAGAAGATCGTTGTCCCTTTTCCTTCCTCACTTTGAGCCCAAATGCTTCCTTTATGTGCAACAATCATTTCTTTTGCAATTGCGAGACCTAGACCTGTCCCACCAAGGGCACGAGAGCGTGCTCTGTCCGCTCGATAGAAACGGTCGAAAATGCGATTCACATTCGACTTGGGGATTCCCATCCCATCGTCTGAGATCATAACTTTAATATGATCACCGGAAACTGTAACGCCAAAACGGACTTCCCCGCCGTCTGGTGAATATTTCAACGCATTGGAAATAATATTGTCGAGTACTTGAGTTAGTTTGTCGGTGTCAATTTCGACAAATAAACTGCTTGAATATAGGTTGCGTGTGAAGTGTACATTTTGTGACTTGGAGAACTCAAAACGTTCGATGACTGCATTGAAGAATCGGTTGAATTCTACCCATTCTTTATTCAGCTCATATTCCTTACTGTCCATTCGAGATAGCTTCAGTAGGTCGTTAACGAGACGGATCATCCGCTCTGTTTCATTTTGTGTTACGTGAAGGAAATTCGGTGCGATTTCTTCACTTCTCCATGCCCCTTCAGCCAATGCATCCAAATAACTGCGCATCGTAGTCAACGGTGTACGTAATTCATGGGAGACGTTTGAAACGAATTCACGGCGTTCCATGTCGATCTTTTCTTGCTCCGTATTGTCATGCAATACGACAATTAAACCGTTGACGAAGCCTGTTTCGCGTTGCGTCACAGAAATCGTTGCACGTAAAATATAAGATTGCTCTTCCGTACTGAAATCTAGAGGAATCGACTCTTTTACTTGAATCAGCTCTTCAAATGTATACTCTGATTCAATGCCCAGAATGCTAGCAATTGGACGGTTAATCACCAAATCCGTCGTTAGGTTAAGCATCTGTAGTGCAGAATCATTAATCAAACTGACACGACCTTTTCGATCGGTCGCAATAACTCCGTCCGTCATATTTTCCAGAACAGAGGCTAGTTTTCGCCTCTCACTCTCGGTGGTTGATTGCGACTCTTACAAAAGATTGGTCAAATGATTAAACGCAATTGCCAGCTGACCCATTTCGTCGGTTCCGTACACTTTAACCTTTCGCATGAAGTTTCCGCTCGCCATTGCCTGTGCCTGTCGCCGCATGTCCGAGATGGGACGAGTAAAAGTCCGCGCAATGAAAATCCCGACGATAATCGTGATGGTAAGCGAAAATGCGGCTCCTCCAGCTAGTATTCGATTAATTTGTTCGATTTGCTGAAAGACGGTCTCGATATTGGCTTCGACGTAGAGCGAACCGATAATTTCATTCCCATTGAATATAGGTTGTGCTAACGCAAGGACTCGTTTACGCGATTGAGGATCGAGTGTGATGACATCTTTAATACTTTCAGATGTGATGGACTTCCGTACACTGTCATTATTTGAATGCTGTCCGACTCTCATTTGATTTTCAAATGAAGAAGTAGCTAAAATACGATATTTTGGGTTAATGACTTGTATTTCTTTAATATCATCTGAAGTAAACTCAGTGAGAACATTTTTTAAGCCTTGTTCGAGCGTGGGTTCGCCATCTTCCCGTTCTTTCGTAATTTCTTCCCTCACACTGAACTCTACCAAATTCATCCGGTCTACAATCGAATTTGTAAAGTTTTCTTTTAGTGTTTTTTCTAGCGTAGTAGCAAAATAAAGCCCGATAATCTGCATCGCCACGAGAATGAGTAAAACATAGATCAAGACGAACTTGACATGGATCGACCGGAAGAAGCCAACTTTCTGCATAGTGACTTACTCCTGTTCCGGGTCGCGCAAGTAATAACCTACGCCACGTCTTGTGACAATCCAGCTTGGATGACTCGGCGTGTCTTCAATCTTTTCACGCAAACGCCGAATCGTGACATCGACTGTTCGCACATCCCCAAAATAATCGTAGCCCCATACTGTTTGCAATAAGTGCTCTCGAGTCATCACCTGTCCAATATGCTTTGCCAAGTAAAACAGCAACTCGAATTCACGATGTGTTAGTTCAATCGTTTCACCGCGCTTTTGTACAAAATAAGCATCTGGCTGAATGACAAGCTGTCCGACCGTAATATCATTTGTCGCTTCTTCCTTGTCTTCTTCCATTGTTCTCGCATGGCGTCGCAAGTTCGCTTTTACACGCGCAATTAATTCACGAGTACCAAATGGCTTAGTGACATAATCATCTGCTCCAAGCTCTAGTCCTAATACTTTATCGATCTCTGAATCCTTAGCTGTCAGCATAATAATCGGAAAATCATATTTCTTACGGACTTCCCGACATACTTCCATACCATCACGCTTTGGCAGCATGATGTCGAGCAGCATAAGATCCGGTTGAATTTCTTCCACGCGGTTAATCGCATCTTCTCCGTCATACGCGCAAAAAACCGTAAAGCCCTCCTTTTTCAGATTAAATTCTATTATATCTGCGATGGGTTTTTCATCGTCTACTATGAATATTGTTTTATTTTGCATGGTCTGTTCCTTTCCTGCCAATTTGGCAATCGGTTTTATAGACAATTAGCTACAAAGAAAAAATCTTTCCATATCCTTTAACTCTATCATGATTACACTCAAATCGCACTTTTTTCAAGTAGCTACCACATGTTGCTATTTCCCGGGAAATACATGTTCGGTGGATAGTGAAAAAACAACACTCCTTTTCTAAACATCTAGAGAAAAGAAGTGTTGTCGCTCAATAGGATGGAGGTGCTTCATGCTGACTCCAGTCAATATTTAAGAACTTATTGTATTCCTTTGCAAAAGCCAACGTCACCGTACCGGTCGGACCGTTACGCTGCTTGGCTATGATGATCTCAATCATATTCTGCATTTCAGTTTCTTTGTCATAATAATCCTCACGGTACAAGAACGATACGATATCGGCGTCTTGCTCGATACTTCCGGATTCCCGTAAGTCAGACATCATCGGTCGCTTGTCTTGCCGCTGTTCTACGCCACGGGAAAGCTGAGAAAGGGCGATAACAGGTATTTTTAATTCACGCGCCAATGCCTTCAATGAACGCGAAATCTCGGACACTTCCTGTTGACGGTTATCACTGGAGCGCCCACTTCCCATAATAAGCTGCAAATAGTCGATCATGATCATCCCAAGACCGTGCTCTTGCTGCAGGCGTCGGCATTTGGATCGAATCTCATTGATACGAATCCCTGGACTGTCATCAATGAAAATTCCGGCATTGGATAAGGACCCCATCGCCATAGTCAGCTTGCGCCAATCATCCGCTTCTAAATTCCCTGTACGAAGCACTTGTGCATCGATATTACCTTCCGCACAAAGCATCCGCATGACGAGCTGCTCAGCACCCATTTCCAGACTGAAAATCGCAACGTTTTCATCCGTCTTTGTCGCCACATTTTGTGCGACGTTCAAGGCGAAAGCCGTCTTACCAACAGAAGGACGAGCCGCCACAATGATTAAATCATTGCGCTGAAAGCCTGCCGTAATTTTATCCAAGTCACGGAAACCAGTTGGAATCCCTGTCACCTCACCCTTACGTGTATGCAACAATTCAATGTTATCATACGTCTCTACTAAAACATCTTTGATATGACGGAAGTCACCGGCATTTTTGCGGTTGGACACTTCCATCATCTTTTTCTCAGCTTCACCAAGCAAAGCTTCAACTTCATCTTCTCGAGTATAACCATCTTCTACAATGCCCGTAGCTACTCGAATCAGTCGTCGCAATAAAGCCTTCTCTTCTACGATGTTTGCGTAGTGTACGATATTCGCTGCGGTTGGTACGGCGTTGGCAAGCTCCGTTAAATAGGAGATTCCTCCAACATCCTCAAGCTCATTTTTCACCTTTAGTTCTTCGGTGATGGTAACAAGATCGATCGGCTGTCCTTTATCGCTCAACACAAGCATTGTATCGAAAATCTTCTTATGGGCAATCCGGTAGAAGTCATCTGGCAATAAAATTTCCGATGCGGTAATTAGTGCCTGTGGTTCTAAAAATATAGCCCCAATGACCGACTGTTCTGCTTCATTATTATGAGGAGGTGTACGTTCGATCATCTGGTTCAAACTATTATCTCCTTATCATTCTTCTGTAACTTGCACTTTTAATGTTGCGGTTACATCAGGGTGTAATTTTATCGGTACATTTGTGAATCCAAGCGCACGAATCGCATCCGGCAGCTCCATTTTTCGACGATCCACTTTGATGTTATGTTGTTTTTCCAATGCTTGTCCAATTTGTTTCGATGTAATAGAACCGAATAGTCGGCCGCCTTCACCGGACTTTGCTTTTAGTACAACTGTTAATTTCTCAATTGTCTCTTTTAGTTCCTTTGCTTCTGCCAGTTCAGCTGCTGCATCTTTCTTTTCACGGTTCTTTTGGCCTTCCAACTGGCTAAGATTGCTTGCCGTTGCTTCGATTGCCATCTTATTTTTCAGCAAAAAGTTCTGCGCATAACCCGTTGATACTTCTTTTACTTCACCTTTTTTACCTTTTCCTTTTACATCTTGCAAAAAAATTACTTTCATCATCCATTTCCCCTCTCCACGTATTGATCTAGTGTATTCCTCAACATTTCGACAGCTTCCTCAACTGATCCTATCTCTAATTGACAAGCTGCATTTGTCAGATGACCTCCGCCTCCTAGGTCTTCCATAACGACTTGGACATTTAGCTCACCTAATGACCGGGCACTGATTCCAACTTTTCCATCAGCACGCTGAGCCACTACAAAGGAAGCGGAGATGCCTTGCATTGTCAGTAGGATGTCAGCGGTCTGTGCAATGAGCACTGAACTATGGACGACACCATCGTGTCCTTTCGCAATCGCAATATCGCCATCGCCCGCAAACTCTACGGTCTCAATTAACTTGGAACGCTCGATATACGTTGCAATATCTTCTTTTAATAAGCGTTGCACCAATACGGTATCCGCTCCATTCGTCCGCAGATATGAAGCAGCCTCGAATGTCCGGGCTCCTGTCCTCAATGTAAAGCTTTTCGTATCTACGACAATCCCCGCGAGCATTGCAGTAGATTCCAACATCGTCAATTTTTCATTTTTCGGCTGGTATTCCAGAAGTTCCGTAACCAGTTCCGCCGTAGATGATGCATAAGGTTCCATATAAACAAGAACGGTATTGTTTATGAACTCCTCGCCACGTCGATGGTGATCAATCAAGACAACCTTTTGTGCCTTTTCTAAGACACGCTCGTCAATGACCATACTTGGCTTATGCGTATCTACAATGACCACCAATGAACGCTCTGTCATCAATTCCAGTGCCTCATCTGGCATAAGCATATGCTTAAATAGTTCTTCGTCTTTTTCAACTTCATCCATCAGTCGATTGACACTTGCATCCAACTCATCAAAATTAACAACAACATAGCCTTCTACATTATTCATACGCGCCATTTTACGTACTCCGATTGACGCACCTACCGCATCCATGTCTGGCATCTTATGACCCATGACAAATACACGATCACTGCCCTGGATTAAGTCACGCAGCGCATGAGATATAACCCGCGCCCGCACTCTCGTCCGCTTTTCAACCGGATTTGTCTTACCTCCGTAAAATTTCAACTTACCATCGTAATGCTTGATGGCGACTTGGTCACCGCCTCGGCCTAGAACCAAATCTAGACTTGACTGAGCCAACTCACCAAGAGCTGTGAGAGACGTAGTACCTGTTCCAACACCAATACTCAATGTAAGCGGTGCGGTATGCTTTGCTGTATTCTCACGGATTGTATCTAGCAAGGCAAACTTGGTCTTCTCTAACTTTTCCAATGTACCTTCATTGAACACCGCTAAGAAACGATCAGAAGAAATACGCTTAACAAAAATACCATTCTCCTCTGCCCACTCGTTGACAAGTGAAGTGACCAAGGAATTCATACGGCTCCGAGTTTGATCATCCATCGTTTGCGAAAGCTCATCATAATTATCTACCAGCAAAATTCCGATGGTCGTACGGTCCTCGTAATAAAGAGATTGGATCTTCATCCGCTCCGTTACGTCAAATAGATATAGTAACTTCTCTTCCGGTTTATAATATACTCTGTACGAACGGTTATTCAGTGTGATGACTTCCTGCTCATTGTCCTCTTTCGTTATTTGGCGGAAGCCTTCATTCATATCATACAGGTCGGTTCCAATCCATGTTTCATCCGGAAAGATAGAAGAGACAAATGGATTCACCCACTCGATCAAGTACTTGTCGTTTAATAAGATGATCCCGATGGGGAGTTCCAATAACGCTTCCTCACCGACCTTTTTCATTCGATAAGATAGCGTTTCAATATACTTTTCAGTTTCTTGATAACTTTCATTTTCCATCTTCCAGGCCATCGCGAGTGCCATTGCAAAAATGACCGCGAAAAACAGCCCAATCCAAAATTGGTAAAGCATCAGCAAGACAGCACCTACCGCTCCAAGGAGTGACAAGATTGCCAACGGAGTCCGTATAGCTCGTTTTTTATAAAATAAATTCAATAGTTCATCTCCTACCCTCTCTTGTCTTTACCTATCCAAGCACGAACGTTGATGGCGATATCTATAACACCTAGCATTACAGTAAACGGACTGAGGAACATTGCGAGCAACGTAGCCGGTACATTGACGATTCCCGGTAACTTCATCGTGTGTAATGCAAAATAAATCAACGCCAAACCTTGTATGAAGAATAAGAATCTAAAGATGAGAATGGCATTCGCTTCCATAAGATACAATGTCGTTCCTTGTTCCGTCTGTGATAAAATGGAAATCAATAACAAAACCATATAGACGACCACAGTAGCAAACGGCAAACGCATAGTAAGGAAGGAAGCAAACTTAGGAACTTCAAAACGTAAGCGTGCAGCGACCGCCAAAATTGGCATTACAAACAAATAGGCCGCTATAAAAACTGATAAAATAAACAGCGACGGGACGATCGTTTGATAATAGGTAAACGCCTCAGCCACCATCTTTTCTATGTCTCTTGTTGAATTCCCCATTCCGGTAAGCATGACCAATGCTTCTTCCTGTATCGATTGGAATTGCTGCAATAGCTGTTCAATCGGATTCATCTTAAAAAACCATACAGAACCGAGATACAATAGACTCAAAGACACTAATAACGTCAGCCCTGTCGCCATAAATACATAAAGCTTTGATTTGCCTGTACGAACTGTATCTCCGATGACAAATCCGACAGCACTCAATACGATGGCTGACGGAATCGACAGCAGTCCACCGATCAGCAGTGTAATGAGCCAAGTGCACGCGGCCACCAGCAATGTAGAAAGCCGGTCATAACGCAAACGATACAGCGTTATAGGTAGCGGAATAAACAGCAGCGTCAATGCACCGAGCAACGGTACATACATCGTGAACGCCAATAGTAGGGCAAATAATGCGATCATCATCGCTCCGTACGTAATTCTCCTTGCTTGATCTTGCATATCCTTCACGCCTCAATTCATTCACAACTTGTTCTGTTCCAGCATACGGATTTTCCGTAAGCAGACAATGTTCTACTGGTCTTTATTAAAATTTTGTTACATTCATCCTTCTAATTGTATCATGATTCACTCTGAAAACAAAAGTAGAGGGAGCTATGACTTCCAGTTAATTAGGATATCTAGTGAACACTACGCAATCAATAGCTATTATTCTAAATGAACGACTCTTAAGGGATTACTTCACTGACACTAACGTAAAATGGACCAAACTTTCGTGAATTTAGATAAAAAAACCGCCACTGACTGAATAATTCAGTCAGTGGCGGTTTATATATTACCGCTCTTCTGCTACGAACGGAAGAAGTGCCATGATACGTGCACGTTTGATTGCGATCGTCAATTTACGTTGGTATTTAGCGCTTGTACCAGTAACTCGACGAGGCAACATTTTTCCTCGCTCAGAGATAAACTTCTTTAACAAATCTACATCTTTATAGTCGATGTGTGTAATGTTGTTTGAAGTAAAATAGCAAACTTTACGGCGTCTGCGACCTCCACGACGTGGTGCCATAATTGTTGTCCTCCTTCCTGTTTGCGTATGAATGAACCTATCAATCAGAACGGCAAATCGTCATCTGTTACTTCAATCGGACCGCCGCCTGGTTGGAATGGATCGTTATCGACACGCGTCATATTTTGCTGATTCGGTTGGTAGGATTGCTGGTTGTACCCTTGGTCTTGCGAAGGTGCATTATTATAAGAAGGCGCTCCACCATAAGATGGCGTTTGTGGCCGTTCTTGATTGGCACTACGCGGTTCCAAAAATTGAGTACTGTCTGCAACAACTTCTGTCGTGTAAACACGCTTACCATCTTGTCCTTCAAAGCTGCCCGTCTGAATACGACCATCTACTCCGGCAAGACTTCCTTTTCGTAAGTAATTCGCGATATTCTCAGCCTGTTTACGCCAAGCTACACAGTTAATAAAATCTGCTTCTCGCTCTCCTTGCTGGTTAGAGAACGCACGGTTCACTGCCAGAGTGAAACGAGTCACTGCAATACCACTCTGTGTATACTTTAGTTCAGGATCTTTCGTTAATCGACCAACTAAAACGACACGGTTTATCATTCAGAATCAAACCTCCCTCATCATCAGATTAAATTAGTTTATATCAGCTTACGCATCCACACGAACAGTCATATGACGAATGATACCTTCGTTGATGTTCGCTAGACGTGTAAATTCATCGATTGCTTCAGTACCTGCGTTTGCAGTTACTAATTGGTAGTAACCTTCACGTAAGTCGTCGATTTCGTATGCAAGACGACGCTTGCCCCACTCTTTCGACTCGATGATTTCCGCTCCGTTTGAAGTTAGGACGTTATCAAAACGTTCGATCAATGCTTTTTTCGCGTCATCTTCAAGAGTTGGGCGCATAATGTACATAATCTCGTACTTTCTCATCAATAGTCACCTCCTTATGGACTTGGGCCCTGCTTTTCAAGCGGGCAAGGAGTAAGTAATTTTGATATTACTCACATCAGTTGATATTACCACAACTCCGTTGAAACATCAACCCTTAATAGACTATACTGAGAGGATCAAGGAGTGATTGCGTATGGAAGAACAACATCCTGTGATTGTAGAATTAGATTTGCAAAAAGTAGCGAAGGAGAGTATTTGGCTGACAGTCCTTCCACTTCTCGCACTTTTCCTGATTCGTTTTCTGCTAGAAGGCGGATTGGAGTTGACCTTTTCTTTTTGGTATTTGATTTATGGATTTATCGGATATCTTATTTTAATTGTGGTACATGAGTTTTTCCATTTGCTAGGATTCCGTGTTTTTTGCAAAGTACCTTGGAAGAACATGGACTACGGAGTCAATTTAAAAATGGGAATTGCTTATGCCACGGCAGATCAATTAATGGACAATAAAGGAATTCGTAAAGCGTTATTACTGCCCTTTTGGATGACAGGGATTTTACCGGCTGTAATTGCGCTCTATATAGGTGACGGTGTCTTGCTGATGCTGGGTGCATTACTGATTGGCGGGGCAGCCGGGGATTTTGCAATGTATAAAGAGCTGAAGAAGTTTCCTGATAACGCCATGGTGAAAGATGATCCCGAGCTGCCGAAGCTTTACATTTATAGTACTGAATGAATGTACAAAAAAGCTGTTTCCCTATCAAGATAAGGAAACAGCTTTTCAAATACCCCAATTACACGTTAAAACGGAACAACATAACATCGCCGTCTTTAACGATGTATTCTTTACCTTCCAAACGGACTTTTCCAGCTTCTTTCGCTGCTGCCATCGACCCATTCTCTACTAAATCATCGTAAGCTACCGTTTCCGCCCGAATAAAGCCCCGTTCGAAATCGGTATGAATAACGCCCGCACATTGCGGAGCTTTCATGCCTTTACGGAACGTCCATGCACGCACTTCCTGAACGCCTGCCGTGAAATAAGTAGCCAATCCAAGCAAATTATACGTTGCTTTGATCAATTGATCGAGTCCTGATTCTTTGATGCCGAGTTCCTCTAAGAACATTTCCTTCTCATCGTCTTCAAGCTCTGCCATTTCCTCTTCAATCTTCGCGCATACGACAATGACTTCTGCATTATCTTTCGCAGCAAAATCACGCACTTGCTGAACATACGGATTATTGTCAGCGTCGGCAATTTCATCTTCCGAGACGTTTGCAACGTAAAGCATTGGCTTGATCGTCAATAAATGCATGCCCTTGACCACTTGATATTCATCATCCGTCAAATCAACAGAACGCGCTGCCAATTCGTTTTCAAAGCCCTCTTTTAACTTCAATAAAATTGGTTCTTCGATCATAGCCGCTTTGTCTTTTTGCTTCGCCATTTTGGAAACGCGCGCCAAACGTTTGTCCACGCTTTCCATGTCCGCTAAGATCAATTCCAAATTAATGATTTCAATATCATCAATCGGATTCACTTTACCTGCAACGTGCGTAATATTTTCATCCACGAAACAACGGACTACTTGGCAGATTGCATCGACTTCACGAATATGCGAAAGAAACTTATTTCCCAATCCTTCTCCTTTACTCGCGCCTTCTACAATTCCTGCAATATCAGTAAATTCGAATGCAGTCGGAACAGTCTTTTTAGGAACAACGAGTTCTGTCAGCTTATCCAAACGCTCATCTGGTACTTCAACGATCCCTACGTTCGGATCGATCGTACAAAATGGATAGTTTGCCGCTTCCGCTCCTGCCTTTGTAATTGCATTAAATAATGTTGATTTCCCCACGTTCGGAAGACCTACAATCCCAGCTGTTAACGCCATTCTTCCCACACCTTTCTCATCTATCCAAAGCTTGCATTATTCGATAGTCAACCATTTCATTATAAGGACAATATGCTTGAATGTCTATTTGTTCTCAAGACTCGTTCTTCAGAAGAACTTTTTTCATCTTTTTGGCAAATTCATTACGTGGAATCATGACACTATGCCCGCATCCCTCACATTTTATTCGGATATCGGCACCCATTCGAATGATCTTCCATGCATTCTTGCCGCAAGGATGTGGTTTTTTCATCTCCACCACGTCATGCAAATCAAACTCTTTCTCCGCCATTTTGCGAATCCCCTTCCATCTTCTCTTGGAATAACACCATTTTTGGATAAGGTAGTTCAATTCCATTTTGATCCATGAATTTCTTTAAATCTTGACGTAACTTCCTTCCCACTCTGAAATTTGCAACAGGCTCTGTTTCAGCTACAATGCGTAACACGATTTTGGATGGGTCGATACTTTGAACGCCAAGCATTTCCGGAATTCCAATTACTTCCGGGTAGCGATCTTTTGGCAATCCTTTTAAAAACTCGGATATCAGCTCTTCTGCATGGTCGATATCTGTTTCATAAGATACCCCGATATCCAATATGGCCATAGAGTTAGTCACCGAAAAATTTATAACTTCGCCAATTTGTCCATTCGGCACGATAAATACTTCGCCTCCGAATAAACCAATCTTTGTCGTTCGCAGACCAATTTCAATAACTGTTCCTTCGGCAGAATTAATGCGTACGTAATCTCCCACGCCGAATTGGTCTTCGAAGATAATAAAAAAACCTGAAATGACATCTTTCACTAAGCTTTGTGCTCCAAAACCAACTGCTAACCCAAGAACTCCAGCTCCGGCTAGAAGTCCTTTTACATCAATTTCGAACTCCGTCAAAATGGAAAGCATCGCGGAAAAAAACACGACATACGTCAATGCGTTTTCCAACAGCTTGATCATCGTCTTTTCACGCCGTTCATTCTTACGCATTGGACTCTTTAATTTAATAGAAAAAAATCGGCGGATCAGCATATGTCCTACCTTTACCAACACAATAGAAATCATGACAATCAAAAAGATTCGTAGCGCAAAGAAGCCGGTACTGATCCAAAAATCCGAATCAAATAATGTTTTATTCACTTGCTTAAACGCTTCCCCTACATCTTCCAGGTTTTCTTTCACTTCTGTATTTGTAGACACTGCCATTGAAAGAAATCCTCCTTTCGTATAAACCTCAATCCCCCAGGTTATACTGCACAGCAATACGTACTTACATTTTTTTACCACAGTACCCTAACGTATAAAAATTATAAAGGACTGGTGTTTCCGTATGTATATTGCTGAGTCTTCTTATCATTACCGTATTCCCCACAAAGAAACCGGTGTTGTCTGGAAATTAAGTTCTTATTTCGCAGAGCATATCCCTTTTAACCAAAAACCTATTGTTTTCTATTGTATCGGGACAGATCGTTCAACAGGTGACTCCCTGGGTCCGTTGACTGGCTCCTACTTATCTGAACTCAGCTTATTTCCCTACCCGGTGATCGGTACTTTAAGGGAACCTCTTCATGCATTAAATTTACAACAACGAATCAAACAAACAACCGAGATTTATCCTGATGCATTCACTGTTGCTATTGACGCGTGTCTTAGTAAAAGGGACGCAGTCGGTGATCTATTGTTCCATAGCGGACCAATTTCACCAGGAAAAGCAGTGGGCAAAGAGCTTCCTCCAGTCGGCGATGTCTCAATTAAAGGCATCGTCAACATTGCTGGTTTTATGGAACAAGCCGTTTTACAAAGTACCCGTTTGCATCTTCCTTTTGAAATGAGCCGCATGATCGGCCGAGCTTTACAACTAGCACATCATCGGCAAACTTCAAAAAGCATAAACAATCGTCACCAAGATGGCAACTACACCAATCCCAGGGATAAAATTCGCCACGCGCATCTTCGTCAGGCCGATTAAGTTCAGGCCAATCGCCGCAATCATTAGCCCACCTGTCGCAGTCATTTCAGATATAAAGAACTGTAACAAATCATCTGGAACGAAACGGCTAATGAACGTTGAAAGAAACGTAATACTACCTTGATACAGAAGAACTGGAACAGCTGAAAAAGCCACGCCAATCCCTAATGTAGAACTTAAAATAATAGAAGTAAAACCATCCAAAATCCCTTTCATCACGAGTACATTGTGATCGTTTCGAAGCCCACTGTCTATGGCACCGATAATTGCCATAGAACCTACACAGAATATAAGTGTGCCGGTCACAAAACCTTGGGCTATACCTGGGCCTTCTTTTCTTGCCGGCAGCTTTCCTTCAATCCATTGGCCGAGTCGGTTGATCTTTTGATCCAAATCTACCCACTCACCAATAATTGCTCCTATCACGATGCTGATAATTACGATGACGATTTGTGTGGACTCGAACGTCATTTGCAAACCAATTGCTACTACTGCTAGTCCGATCCCATACATGATCGTTTCTTTCATTCGCTCAGGTATACCATGTAAAAAACGCCCAATCAATGTACCTACCACAATAGTCAGCACATTAAACACCGATCCAAATAATATCATGCAGTCACATCCGTGTCCTCTTCAGTCAGAATAATACCTATTTTGCTTTATTCGCAAAATAGGTATTTGACGAATTATTAATCATTCAAGAGTTCAAGGATTCGTTCAAAATCCTCGTCTGAGAAAAATTCGATTTCAATTTTTCCTTTATTCTTTGTCTTTTTAATCGTTACATTCGTCCCAAATTGTTCTCTTAGTTTAGTTTCTTGAGCTGCAATGAACAAATCTTTCTTCTTTTCTTTTTTTGTTTCACGTGGAACATCTTCATTTAATTGTTGTACAAGCTTCTCTAATTGGCGAACATTTAAGTGCTCTTTCTTTGTCTTTTCTGCAATTAATAGGATTTGTTCCTTTTTTCGAAGACCTAATAAAGTCCGCCCATGCGCCATCGTCAGATTTCCTTGTGATATATCTTTTCGTACCTTCTCCGGTAATGCGAGCAATCGGACGTGGTTCGCAATATGCGGTCTGCTCTTTCCAAGGCGAAAAGCTAGTTGTTCTTGTGTGAGTTGCAGACTTTCCATAAGCTTTTGGTAGGCTTCTGAAACTTCAATCGGAGTCAAGTCTTCTCTTTGCAAGTTTTCTAAGATAGCCATTTCCATCGATTGTTCATCTGTTAATTCGCGGACGACCGCTGGAATTTCTTTTTTCCCCGCTAACTTCGATGCACGATATCTTCTTTCCCCTACAACAATTTCGTATTGCGTCCCTGCTTTTCGTACGATAATCGGTTGTAGCACACCGTGTTCTTTAATGGATTCACTTAACTCCGAAAGCGATGTATCATCAAACTCTTTCCGTGGCTGGTATGGATTTTCTATGATGCTGTTCAAACGCAGAAGTTCCACTTTTTCCAGTGACTCACCAGGAAACAATGCGTTAAGCCCTTTACCTAGACCCTTACTCATTCTCCACCACTTCCTTTGCCAGCTCTAAATAGACTTCTGCACCTTTTGATCTTGAATCGTACATAATAATCGGCTTACCGTGACTCGGTGCCTCACTTAATCTAACATTCCGCGGAATGATCGTACGGTACACCTTGTCTTGAAAATACTTTTTCACTTCTTCAATGACTTGAATTCCCAAATTCGTTCGTGCATCGAACATTGTCAGTAATACACCGTCAATATAAAGCGAGTCATTCAAATGTTTTTGCACGAGCCGGACGGTGCTGAGCAGCTGACTGAGCCCTTCCAGTGCGTAGTATTCACATTGTACTGGAATGATGATCGAGTCAGAAGCTGTCAGTGCATTTAACGTCAACAGACCAAGCGACGGAGGACAATCGATGATGATGTAGTCATATTGATCTTTAATATCCTGTATGGCGTGTTTCATCCGTACCTCACGAGAAATTGTAGAGACTAATTCAATTTCTGCCCCTGCTAGGGAGATGGTCGCAGGGATAATCTCAAGATTTTCAATTTCTGTCTGAAGGATGACGTCTTTTACAGGTACGTCATCAATCAATATACTGTAGATGCAGTCTTGCACGTCTCCCTTATTGATGCCGACTCCACTCGTTGCGTTGCCCTGTGGATCGGAGTCGATTAAAAGCACTTTTTTGCCGATATGGGCAAGGCATGCGCTTAGGTTTACAGAAGTCGTCGTTTTGCCGACTCCTCCTTTTTGATTTGCTATGGCGATAATCTTACCCACTCTCGCACCTGCTTTCTTTCATAGTTCAATTATTTTGGTAGTCATTGTGCACCGTTGATTTCCGCTCCAGATGGAGTCTCCCATCTTCCATTTCAATCAACTGGTAAAGTTTTTAAATGAACTGACCTTTTATTCTCATCTTATTATTAAGCAAAGACTATTTATTCAACATAATACCAACGTAAGCGCCTCACAAGCGGTAGGCTTATCACGACAGCCATCCGCGGATTGGGAAGCTGACTTGTTGATTGTTCAGGCTACCCTAACTTGCTTACTGTATTTTATGAAATACCTTATTATACTGTCTCTATCATTTTATCATCTTCATTAGATGAACTCTATTGATATATAAGAAAACTCTTGCTAGTCGAGTAGCAAGAGTTTTGGTTCGTCACTTTTTAGGTATTTTGACCGTGATAGTATAGAATTCCTCTGAGTCTTCTTCTTCTGATTCCACTTCGATTCCACTCTTCGTCATCAAAGACAGAGATTGTCTCAGTGTGTTCACTGCAATTCTTACATCTTTGCTGACTGCTTTTCGACGGGGTGCTCGTTTTTTGGCAGGCTGCGCTTCTTCACTAGGATGTAGAATTTCTTGGATTCGGTTTTCGAGTTGCTTCACATTATAGTGATTGATTTTCACTTCTTCCATTACTTCTAATTGAAGAGCTGCTTCTTTTAATGGTAATAAAGCACGTGCATGCCTTTCAGAAATTTCTTGTTTCAAAATTGCATCTTGTATTTCTTCAGGCAGCTTTAATAAACGCATCTTGTTAGCAATTGTCGACTGACCTTTTCCCAATCGTTGAGCTAGCGCCTCCTGTGTCAGTTCATGGAGCTTTAACAGATTTTCATAGGCGTATGCTTCTTCAATGGCCGTCAACTCTTCACGTTGCAAGTTCTCAATCAATGCTATCGAAGCTGTTTCTTTATCATTCAGGTTACGAACAATAGCCGGGACTTCAGACCAGCCGAGCTTGCGCATCGCACGGTATCTTCTTTCCCCTGCAATGATTTCATACTGTTCTTCATCCATTTTCCGAATTACAATCGGTTGGATGACACCATGCGTGTGGATCGTTCTAGCGAGTTCTTCAATTTTTTCGTCATTAAAAATTGTTCGCGGCTGAAATTGATTTGGTTTGATTAAATCAATTGCAATTTGTTCTACCTTTTCAAGATTCTGAACGTCCTCTTCTATCGATCCTATCTTCTCTCCCCCACCAAAAAAGCGCGAAAAAGTATTTTTCAACCCCTGCACCACCTTTTCGAAACTAGTCCCTTTTACAATTCTATCTCTTTTTCCGTTCCACGTGAAACATTTTTATAGGTTCAGCCTGTAATTGGCGTTTTGTTTGGTACCCCTGCTTTTCGTGGATATTTCTTTGGCGTTTGTTTCTCTTTTTTAAATATGAAGATATGTCGTTCACTGTTTTCTACTGGCAATAAAAATTCATGTTCTTCCTGCAACACTGCTCCGAGTAATTTAACAGCTTTCGTTGCGTCTTGCAGTTCTTCTGAAGCCGCAGCGCCTTTCATGGAGACAAAAAGTCCTCCTTGTTTTGCAAGCGGGATACATAGCTCGGATAGTACAGACAAACGCGCTACCGCACGGGCGGTAACTAAATCGAATTGTTCTCTATACTTTGTATCGCGTCCGAATTCCTCTGCTCTCGCATGGACGAACGCCACCTTTTCCAGCTTCAATTCATTCGCCAAATGATTTAAAAAAGTTATTCGCTTGTTCAAAGAATCTACAATTGTCACTTGAAGATGCGGAAAGCAAATCTTTAATGGAATACTCGGAAAGCCAGCACCAGCGCCTACATCACAAATCGATTCAACAGAAGACAAGTCCACGTAAAATGAACTAGTGATTGAATCATAGAAATGCTTCAAATACACAGACGGCGCATCCGTAATCGCCGTCAAATTCATTTTTTCATTCCACTCTACAAGCACTTCAAAATAGCGCTTGAATTGCTGTTTTTGCACATCGGACAATTCAATGCCTTCCTGTCGTAATGCTTCGTAAAACTGTTCTTCCGTCATGTTCTCATTCCTTTTCAAAAAGACTGGCGCATCTTTGCGCCAGCCATATACTCAACCGGATACTTTCGCAATTTTTCCTTGCTCAATATAGACCAATAAGATGGATATGTCTGCGGGATTAACCCCTGAAATACGAGAAGCTTGTGCAATCGATAAAGGCTGTACAGCCTTTAAATTTGCTTTTGCTTCCTTTGCAATTCCTGAAATCGCATCGTAATCGATATGTTCAGGAATACGCTTGTTCTCCATCTTCTTCATTCGCTCTACTTGTTGCATAGACTTTTCGATATATCCTTCGTACTTAATGAAAATCTCTACTTGCTCCGCCACTTCCTCATTTATCTCTTCAAGAGGAGGAACTACTTTGCGTAATTCGCTGTATTTCATTTCCGGACGTTTCAATAGATCAGCAGCTTTCATCGGTTCACGCAATGCGGTGCCCCCTGCTTCAGCGATAATTGCTTGGACTTCTTCTGTCGGCTTGACGGAAGTCTTACGCAAGTGATCAATTTCTGCATCAATTTGCGCTTTCTTAGCAATAAATCTTTCGTGTCTTTCTTCACTGATCATGCCAATTTGATAACCAATTTCCGTCAGTCTCATGTCTGCATTATCATGGCGAAGCAATAGACGATATTCAGCTCTAGACGTCAACAGACGATACGGTTCGCTCGTTCCTTTTGTGACCAAGTCATCGACTAACACCCCAATATACGCATCACTCCGCGCTAGTACGACCTCATCTTTGCCAAGAACATTGCGTGCTGCGTTGATTCCCGCCATCAGACCTTGCGCAGCGGCTTCTTCATAACCGGATGTTCCATTTATTTGACCTGCTGTATATAGATTTTTAATTTTCTTCGTTTCCAGTGTCGGCCACAATTGAGTAGCAATAACGGAATCATACTCTATCGCATAACCTGCACGCATCATCTCCGCTTTTTCTAAACCAGGAACACTGGCGATTAAGCGATGTTGTATATGTTCAGGTAAACTCGTAGACAATCCTTGGACATACACTTCACGCGTATTGCGGCCTTCTGGTTCCAAGAAAATTTGATGTCTTGATTTATCTGCAAAACGAACGATTTTATCTTCAATGGATGGGCAATAGCTTGGCCCTTTTCCTTTGATCATCCCCGAATACATTGGAGACAAATGAAGGTTTTCGTTAATGATTTCATGCGTTTCAGGTGTCGTGTACGTAAGCCAACACGGCAATTGATCCATAATGAACTCTGTCGTTTCATAACTGAATGAACGCGGCACGTCATCTCCGGGCTGAATTTCCGTCTTGCTATAGTCAATCGTATTGCTATTAATTCGAGGCGGTGTACCTGTTTTGAATCGAACTGTTTGCAAGCCCAACTCTTTCAAGTGATCTGCCAGCTTAATGGACGGCATTTGGTTGTTCGGACCGCTGGAATACTTCAAGTCTCCAATAATAACTTCCCCGCGTAAAAATGTGCCTGTCGTGATAATGACGGTCTTCGCGCGGAAAATGGCGCCGATTTGTGTTACCACCCCTTTTACTTCATCGTCTTCTACAATCAATCGTTCGACGACAGCTTGACGAAGTGTAAGGTTTGGCTGTTCCTCCAAAATTCGTTTCATTTCTTGCTGATACAAAACTTTATCGGCTTGTGCACGCAAAGCGCGTACAGCCGGGCCTTTACCTGTATTTAAAAGACGCATTTGAATATGCGTTTTATCAATAACTTTTGCCATTACTCCGCCGAGTGCGTCAATTTCACGCACCACGATTCCCTTTGCAGGTCCTCCTAGTGACGGATTACATGGCATGAAAGCAATCATATCTAAATTCATTGTTAAAACTAAAGTCGATGCGCCCATCTTTGCTGCAGCATAAGCCGCTTCTGCGCCTGCATGTCCAGCTCCGATGACGATACAATCGAACGTGCCTGCTTCAAATTGTGGCATGTTCGTTCATCCTTCCTATTATTAAATTGTTCAGCTGGTTGGCTGAACTTATTATTTTCCGAGGCAGAATTTTGAAAACAACTCCGTAATTAAACTATCTTGAACGGTATCCCCGATAATTTCACCAAGGATTTCCCATGTACGTGTTACATCTATTTGAATCATGTCAATCGGGACTCCTGTTTGAGCAGCCATTACAGCATCTTCAATCGTATTGCGTGCTTGTTTTAATAACGCTATATGACGAGCGTTCGACACATACGTCATATCATTTGACTCAATCGATCCTTCGAAAAACAATGAGGCAATTGCTTCTTCCAATTCCGTGATCCCTTGCTCCTGTAAGATGGACGTTGTGATGACACGTTCTTTTCCCGCCACTTCATAAACTCGCTGCAAGTCGATCTTCGCTGGCAAATCGGTTTTATTGACGATGACGAGCACGTCCATTCCAGCAACTGCTTCAAATAACCTTTCGTCTTCATCGGTCAATGGTTCTGAACTATTGACCATCAATAGAATCAAATCGGCTTCTTTCAGCACTTGTCTTGAACGCTCCACCCCGATGCGCTCCACAATATCTTCCGTTTCGCGAATTCCAGCCGTGTCAACAAGACGTAAAGGAACTCCTCTTACATTGACATACTCTTCTATAATATCACGGGTAGTGCCTGCAATGTCAGTCACAATCGCTTTATTTTCTTGAACTAAGCTATTTAGCAATGAAGACTTCCCGACATTCGGACGCCCGACAATAACAGTTGATAGTCCTTCTCGCAAAATTTTCCCTTGCGAGGAAGTACGTAATAGCTGATCAATCTCATCACGTACCCACTCGCCTTTTTCAATCATCAAAGGGATTGTCACTTCTTCTACATCGTCATATTCCGGATAATCAATGTTCACTTCCACTTGTGCAAGTGTTTCTAGAAGTGCTTGGCGAAGATCGCCTATCAAATGGGACAGTTTTCCTTCCATTTGATTGAGCGCTACGTTCATCGCTTTATCCGTTTTGGCTCTGATCAAATCCATGACTGCTTCAGCTTGTGATAAGTCAATCCGACCATTTAGAAATGCCCGTTTGGTAAACTCGCCGGGTTCCGCCAATCTTGCTCCCTCTGTCAATACGAGTTCAAGTACCCGATTGACCGAAGTGATTCCTCCATGACAATTAATCTCTACTATATCTTCCCGTGTAAACGTCTTTGGTCCTTTCATAATCGAGACCATGACTTCTTCCACTATTTCTGCAGTAGCAGGATTATGCAAATGTCCGTAATGAATCGTATGTGAGGGTTGCTCACTTAAGGCTAAAGCTGCAGGCGAACGGAATATACGGTCCGCTATCGTCCACGCATCCTCACCGCTAATCCGAACGATTGCAATCGCTCCCTCTCCCATTGGAGTTGATATGGCGGCTATCGTATCAAAATGCAAGTTTTTTCACCTTCCTGGCTTCGTTATCCACATGTGAATATCTTTAATGCGGACACAACTTTCTAACATCCTATATTATCATAAATCATCTAAATCTCCTAGCATGCGAAATGAAAAAATGTGGATAATTTCACAAATAGACAAATTAGGAGATGTGTACAAGTCATAAATTGACAAGACTGCAACTGTTTGAGGATAGTTTGTTTCTGTACATAGAGAGTTTAGATCAGTCCACGGAGGCTTTGGTCAGTGCATGAGGAATTCAGTTTGGCACGGTGTATGAGGAAATTGAGTAAAAAAAAGCTGTCCCAAAGTCATATATATGACTTTTCGGACAGCCTAGTATTTATTCGATTCCTTTAATTACAATATGTCGATATGGATCTTTTCCTTCTGAGAAAGTTTCGACATCCAGCCTGCGAGATAATGCATTATGGATGACTTTTCTTTCGTATGAAGGCATCGGTTCAAGTGCTACTTGACGTTTCGTACGGATAGCTCGATCCGCCATGCGGTCTGCAAGCTGCTCTAGTGATTGCTCCCGACGTTCTCTATAATCTGCTACATCGACTCGTACAATCTTGAATTGATGGGTAACTTTATTGGCAACGAGCTGGGCTAATTGCTGAATAGCATTCAACGTCTGGCCTCTTTTTCCTATTAAGAATGCTGCCTTTTCACTATCCAATTGAAAATTGATGTACTTTCCTTTTGTTTCGTACGTGATAGCTAAGTCTGTAATCCCCATGTTGTTCGCTACATCTTCTATATAACGTTTAGTTTCCTCAATTGCTTCTGCTTCGCTGTACTTCTTGAGATTAGAAGTTTCTTCATTCATATCGTCAATTGGATCCAGCATAGTTGGCTGCTGCTCCAGTTCAGAAACAATTATCGGTTCTGGCTGCAACTCCGCCGCCGGCTCCTCAACCACTTCTGGTGCAGGCTCAGTAACAATGGAAGGTACTTCGCTGACTTCATTTAATGTTCTGGATTCATCAGATTCAGTCACTCCATCTGTTACTTGAGGTGCTCTCTGCTTTGCTGGCTTCCGTTTTGTGACTGTTACAAGTATTTCTGCTTCCCTAGCCCCAAAACCTAAAAATCCTTTTCTGCCATTTTCAAGCACCTTTATTTCTACTTCATTTCTCGTTACACCCAGGTCTTGTAAAGCTGATGCAATTGCTAGCTCAACGGTTGCAGCCCTTTGTGTAAGTTGCTTCATTTCTTTTTCCCTCCTGTTTTTACAACTTCACCGTCTTTCGGTTTGTCAAACGGCTTGTAAATAAAAATATTTTGGATAAGTGAAATGATGTTTCCAACAACCCAGTATAGGGCAAGTGCTGCTGGTAAGAATGATCCGAAAACCATGATCATGAATGGCATGATATACATCATGACTTTCATTTGCGGGTTATCCATTGCTGGTCCCGTGCGAAGTACCATCAACTGGAACAGTCCGGCGATGATAGCGAATACGATACTCGGTGTACCAAGTGCAACGCCCAAGAAGTTCCCCAATTCAATCGTCGGTGTTGCATTCATCCGGTTGATTGCATGGTAGAAACCGATAAATATGGGCATTTGGATGATGACTGGCAAACATCCAGCAACCGGATTGATCTTTTCATTGATCATAATTTGTTGCATTTCTTCTTGATACTTTTTCTGTGTCACAGCATCTTTAGACTTGTACTTTTCCTTCAACGCCTTCAAACGTGGTTGAATTTCTTGCATCCGTTTCGAGCTCTTCGTTTGTTGAATAATTAATGGTAGCAAAGCAGTACGAATGATAGCAGTTACGACTATGATCGCCAATCCGTACGTCCCAAGCCAAGATTTGAATTTCATAATCAAGGTAACGAGCGGCCAAACTATGTACTCGTTCCAAATCCCTGTACTTTCCGCGGTGATCGGCTCTTTGAATTCCGTACAACCAGCCATGAAGACAGCGACCACGACGAGCAACGAAAGGAATATTAATTTCTTCTTCACATGTTTTCCCCCAAACAATCACAAGCTGATTTCTCAACTTTTTTCTCAGTTTATCATGATGACACTAAACGTTCTACTTCTTCTTGTCTTTAAATACTTTGGCAATTCGCAGGACATGCTGCAGATTTTTTTTGGCCGTATGGAAATCGAGCGTGGCTGCTTGATTTCTTGCGATGATAACATAGTCGAGATCCTGTCTAATCTCATCTTTCATTTCTAGGAAAGATTGACGGATATAGCGTTTCACTCGATTGCGGGTGACTGCATTGCCCACCTTTTTGCTGACAGACAAGCCAATGCGAAACTCTTCTTGATGCTCTTTTTTATAGGTATAGACGATGAATTGCCGATTGGCGAATGATTTACCTTTCTTAAAAACCGTCTGAAATTCTTTATTCTTTTTAATCCGCTGGCTCTTCTTCATAATTCCACCTGCTTTAATTTTCTTCAAACTTCATCTGCTGGTCCTCAACAACGTAAACAAATTCCGTTAGCCTAAATAGCCATAATAGCAAAAAAAAGACCACTGATAAGTCAGTGGCCTTATGCTGAAAGAACTTTTCTTCCTTTACGGCGACGAGCTGCTAAAATTCTACGGCCGTTTTTAGAACTCATTCTAGTACGGAATCCGTGGACTTTACTGCGTTTACGTTTATTTGGTTGGAATGTACGTTTCATTTCGTAAGACACCTCCTGCTTGATTGTCTCTTTTCCTATTGTGACAGTCTTGAATAGTATAGCCACCCAGTAAAAGAATGTCAATGCTTTTCTATTCATTAGCATTTGACTACTCACTAGATTTTAGCTCGTTCAACATATAACTTATCCACAATTCTTTGAAAGCAGATTCTTGATGAATTGTGTGCAGACTAAAATTGTGGATTTTTTATTCCGGCATTTGTCGACAAGTTTTTCACATATACAAGGCTGTGGATAACCATTTTATGCACAGTTGCGGGCATTGTGAATAAATCATTAGACACCTTGTCATTATTCATGTTCCCTGTTACAATTAAAAAGCTTTTATTGTGTGTATAATTTATTTAAAGAATCTTATCCACATATGTGAATAGTGTGTGGATAGTTTTTTCAACATGTTTCGATAAGTTTTATCCACAAGCTTGGATACTGTGCATAAGCGGATTCCAGGCTTTTTAATATCTCATCGTAAAGGAGGCACACGATTGGAAAATTTATCGAATTTGTGGGATCAGGTATTGAAGAATATTGAAACCCGTGTTTCAAAGCCCAGTTTTGAAACGTGGTTAAAATCAACAAAACTGCTGACTTTCGAAGCTGAAAATGTAACGATTGCGGTCCCCAATTCATTCGCGAAAGATTGGTTAGAAACACATTATGTCCATTTAATTACTGGAATTTTGTCTGAATTAACCGGAGAAGATCGGATTATAGAATTCATTGTTCCGCAAGATATGGTGGAAAATGATATTAAAATACCGAAAGCACCGCCAAAGGTAGCAGAAAAAGTACCAATGACCAATTCCGCTGGCATGCTCAATCCAAAGTATACATTTGATACGTTCGTTATCGGATCCGGCAATCGCTTTGCTCACGCAGCATCACTTGCAGTTGCAGAGGCACCTGCGAAAGCCTACAATCCACTCTTCATCTATGGAGGCGTTGGCCTTGGTAAAACCCACTTGATGCATGCGATCGGACATTATGTGCTAGAACAGAATCCATCCTTGAAGGTTGTCTATTTGTCATCTGAGAAATTCACCAATGAATTCATTAATTCAATTCGTGACAATAAAGCAGGTGATTTCAGGGATCGGTATCGTAACGTAGACATACTATTGATTGATGATATTCAATTCTTAGCAGGAAAAGAACAAACGCAAGAAGAGTTCTTTCATACATTTAATACACTGCATGAAGAATCCAAACAAATCATCATTTCAAGTGACCGTCCACCAAAAGAGATTCCTACGCTTGAAGATCGATTGCGTTCACGCTTTGAATGGGGATTGATTACGGACATCGCTCCGCCTGACCTAGAAACCCGAATTGCGATTTTACGTAAAAAGGCGAAAGCAGATGGTCTCATTGATATCTCAAATGATGTGATGTTATACATCGCCAATCAAATTGATTCGAATATTCGAGAACTTGAAGGGGCACTGATCCGGGTTGTAGCATATTCTTCTTTAGTGAATGCAGACATTACGACCGATCTCGCAGCAGAGGCTCTAAAGGATATCATTCCGAATTCAAGGCCACGGATTATTTCCATATTGGATATTCAGAAGTCTGTTGGAGAACACTACAATATACGGCTGGAGGATTTTGTAGCTAAGAAAAGAACGAGGGCAATTGCATTTCCACGTCAAATCGCGATGTTTTTATCGAGGGAATTGACGGATTCTTCTTTGCCTAAAATTGGTTCGGAATTTGGAGGACGGGATCATTCTACGGTTATTCACGCACATGAGAAGATCTCCAAGATGCTAGAATCTGATAAATCCCTTCAGCAAGATATCCAAGATATTAAAAAGGCACTTGGACGTGCGTAATTAACTGTGGATAATTGTGGACAGACTGTGCTAGGTCGTCCACGTTTTATACACATGTGGAAAACTATAATAGGCATACGTTCGGGAGGCTTTTCCACATATCCACAGCCCCTATTACTATTACTACTATCTTTAATTACTTAATTAATATTATATAAGCGAGGTATCGAGATGCAGTTTGAAATTATGCGTGATCGATTGTTGGATGGATTAAGCGATGTCATCAAAGCAATCAGTCATAAAGTGACGACACCGATTTTAACGGGTATTAAGTTAGAGGCCACGGAAAAAGGATTGACGATGACCGGAAGTGACTCAGATATCACAATCTCAACATTTATTCCGCTAGAGGAAGATGGAACTCAAATTATCCGAATGATTCAACCGGGTACATTAGTATTACAGGCTAAAGTGTTTAACGAGATTATTCGTAAATTGCCTACAAATGAAGTCATGATTGAATTACGTGACGGAATGAAAACACATATCCGCTCTGGACAATCTGAATTTCATATTATTGCCCAAAGTGCAGATGAATATCCTATCTTGCCAGATGTAAAGGATGCAGAACGCTTTGAACTGCCTGCAGACTTGATGAAATCCATTATTCGAGAGACAGTATTTGCTGTATCTCAACAAGAAACCCGTCCTGTATTAACCGGGGTTCAATGGACAATGAAAGAAGACGAACTTTACTGTATTGCAACGGACAGTCACCGTTTGGCGAGAAGAATTATTACACCCGAAGTACAAGCAAGTATACCTTTTAATGCAGTCATTCCAGGCAAAAGCCTTCAAGAATTAAGTAAAATCTTGCCGGATCATTCGAATCCAGTGGAAATTTTTATTGCCAATCAGCAAGTTCTGTTTAAACTGCATAACGTTTTATTTTATTCCAGACTGCTAGAAGGCAATTATCCTGATACATCACGCTTGATTCCGAATGAATACAAAACGTCAATCACCGTAAATGGCCGTAATTTATTGCAAGCGATTGACCGAGCCTCACTGCTGGCTCGTGAAGACCGCAACAATATTGTTCACTTTTCAACAGATGGCAGTTCACATATTCAAATCTCTTCTAATTCGCCAGACGTCGGGAATGTAGAAGAGCTGGTAGAAGCTGTTCAGATTGAAGGCGAGCCATTGAAAATTTCATTCAGTGCGAAATATATGATGGATGCATTGAAAGCAATTGATGGTCAAGATTTGATGATTCATTTTACAGGCAGCATGCGGCCGTTCATTTTAAAATCAATTGATAGTGAAGCGATTTTACAATTAATTTTACCGGTCCGTACTTTTTAATTAAGAACATTGAAGAAATAAATATAAAGTGGATAGTCAACATGTTGGCTATCCTTTTTACTTATTGTGAAAAGTTCGGTAAACTAGAGGGACAGACTATTGATGAGGGATTGAATGCAAATGGAAAAAGTTAATTTTAACTCGCCATTTATTACGCTAGGTCAGTTGTTAAAAATGACAAATACGATTAGTTCAGGCGGAATGGCTAAATGGTTTTTAGAAGAACACATCGTTTATGTAAATGGCGAACCGGAACAGCGACGCGGTAAAAAATTATATGATGGCGATGTTGTAAATATTCCGGGTGCAGGAAAATATAAACTGTCAGCGGATGAATCTGGACAGTCGGATGTATATTGATCGACTCGCATTAACGGATTATCGAAATTATGCCTCTCTAGAATTAGAATTCTCCCCCACCATGAACGTGTTGATTGGTGAAAATGCTCAAGGAAAGACTAATGTCATGGAAGCGATCTACGTATTGGCCATGGCAAAATCTCACCGAACTGCAAATGATCGCGAACTCATACGCTGGGAACAAGAGTGTGGTAAAATAGAAGGTGATGTCGAACGTAAATTTGGACGTTTGCCATTAGAATTGACCATTTCCAAAAAAGGAAAGAAAGCAAGAGTCAATCATCTCGAACAAAATCGATTGAGCATGTATGTGGGGCAGATGAATGTGGTAATGTTCGCGCCTGAAGATTTAAATATTGTAAAAGGCAGCCCACAACTGCGCAGGCGGTTTTTAGATATGGAGATCGGGCAGATTTCAAGGGTCTATCTGCATGATCTCGTCAGTTTCCAAAAAATATTGAAACAGCGCAATGCAATGTTGAAGGAGCACCGGGGCAAACTGGATCTTCAAGATGTGATGTTCGATATTTATACGGAACAATATATTCAAGTAGCGGTCAAAATAATTCGGAAACGTTTTTATTTCATGGAGCTGCTGCAAAAATGGGCAAATCCGATTCATCAAGGGATCTCTCGGGGGCTTGAATCCCTTGAAGTTTCATATGGAACTTTAAAAGACCTGCATTCTGGGCAGACTGTTGAAGAAATGGAATCGATCTTTGCCGATCAGTTAAAGACGGTACGAAGACGCGAATTAGAACGAGGGCTTACGCTGGTAGGTCCGCATCGTGATGATTTGCAGTTTTTTGTCAATGGGTACGATATTCAAACATTTGGATCACAGGGTCAGCAACGGACAACAGCACTTTCTTTGAAACTTGCTGAAATTGAACTTGTAAAACAAGAAGTAGGAGAAACACCTATCTTGTTGCTCGATGATGTGTTATCCGAATTAGATGATTATCGTCAGTCACACTTGCTAAGTACGATGCAAGGGCAAGTTCAAACTTTTGTCACGACAACGAATATTACGGGAATAGATCATGACACTATTCAACAAGCGGCTATTTTCGAAGTCCATGATGGTTCCGTACAACGTAAAGGATAAGGATTAAAAGTTTGATATGTTTGGAAAGGAAAGGTGAACACCTTGGCAATGGAAGAGAGAGAAGTACAGACAGCTTATGATGCGAATCAGATACAAGTGTTGGAAGGCCTTGAAGCTGTCCGTAAACGTCCTGGTATGTACATTGGGACGACAAGTGCAAAAGGACTCCATCATCTCGTTTGGGAAATTGTGGATAATAGTATTGACGAAGCACTCGCCGGCTATTGTGATCACATTGAAGTAACAATTGAGAAAGACAACTGGATTCGAGTAGACGACAACGGTCGTGGTATACCTGTTGGAATTCAAGAATCCACGGGAAGACCGGCCGTGGAAGTCATTATGACTGTTCTACATGCCGGCGGTAAGTTCGGCGGTGGCGGCTATAAAGTTTCAGGCGGATTACATGGTGTTGGATCATCTGTTGTCAATGCCTTATCAGAGAAAACAGAAGTCTTTGTTCGGCTTGATCAAAAGCTATATGCGATTGAGTTTTCCAGAGGACCGGTTTCAAAAGAGCTTGAAGTAATCGGAGAGTCTGATGAAACAGGGACTACGATTCGTTTCAAAGCGGATCCGGAAATTTTCACGGAAACGACTGTATATGAGTACAGTACTCTCGCTACACGTCTACGTGAACTTGCCTATCTGAACCGAGGTTTGCGCATAACGATTACAGACGAACGCGAGGAAGAGCCAAAATCAGAAGTATTTCATTACGAAGGCGGTATTAAATCATACGTTCAGCATTTGAATGAAAATAAAGAGCCAATCTTTGAAGAACCAATTTACATTGAAGGCGAACGTGATGGAATTTCAATCGAAATTGCTATGCAATATAACAGTGGCTACGCAGAAAACCTGCTGTCATTTGCCAATAATATACACACGTATGAAGGTGGTACACATGAATCTGGGTTCAAGACAGCTCTAACTCGTGTGATCAACGACTATGCAAGGAAAAATGGCTTGTTGAAAGAGGCGGATGGCAATCTGTCTGGCGATGATGTGCGTGAAGGATTGACTGCAATCATCTCGATTAAACATCCAGATCCTCAATTCGAAGGACAAACGAAAACAAAGCTTGGAAACTCAGAAGTGAGCACCATAACAAATTCCCTGTTTTCCGAGGCGCTTCAGCGGTTTTTAATTGAAAATCCAGTGGTTGCCCGTAAAGTAGTGGATAAAAGCACGATGGCGGCAAGAGCGCGTATGGCTGCCAAGAATGCTCGTGAATTGACACGACGTAAGTCAGCACTTGAAGTATCCAGCCTGCCAGGTAAGTTATCTGACTGTTCCTCGAGAGACCCTTCGATTAGTGAGCTCTATATTGTTGAAGGTGATTCCGCCGGCGGTTCAGCGAAAAATGGACGTGATCGTCACTTCCAAGCGATTCTGCCATTGCGAGGAAAAATCTTGAACGTTGAAAAAGCACGTTTGGACCGCATACTCGGTAATGCGGAGATTCGTATGATCATTACAGCACTTGGTACAGGAATTGGCTCCGAATTTGATTTACAGAAAGCGCGTTATCATAAGCTCGTGATCATGACAGATGCTGACGTCGATGGTGCGCATATCCGTACGTTATTATTAACGTTCTTCTTCCGTTTCATGCGTCCATTAATTGAGGCCGGCTATGTGTACATTGCACAGCCACCGCTTTATCGTGTACGTGCAGGGAAAAATGAGCAATATTGTTATGACGAAGAAGCACTGCAAGAAATTTTGAGAAGTATGCCTGCTTCACCAAAACCGGACATTACGCGGTATAAAGGTCTTGGTGAAATGAATCCAGAGCAACTTTGGGAAACCACTATGGATCCCGATAAACGTACGTTTCTGCAAGTTCGTTTGGAAGATGCAATGGAAGCAGACGCCACTTTTGAAGAACTGATGGGCGATGAAGTGGAGCCGCGCCGAAAATTTATTGAAGACAACGCGGTCTACGTACAAAATATCGATACCTGATCGGTCGCCAATCGGTAATTGGTCGGTGCCAACAGAATTTTTTAGATGTAAGTGGTGAAAGGAGCTTGACAACATGGCAGATTTGCCACAAGGCGGAGTGCAAGAAATAAATATAAATACAGAAATGAAAACATCGTTTCTGAACTATGCGATGAGTGTTATTGTATCTCGTGCGCTTCCTGATGTTCGAGATGGTTTGAAACCTGTTCATCGACGGATTTTATATGCCATGCATGATTTAGGTATTACAGCAGAAAAACCGCATAAGAAGTCTGCACGTATTGTTGGGGACGTTATCGGTAAGTACCATCCACACGGTGACAGTGCCGTATATGACACGATGGTCCGGATGGCACAAGATTTCAGCTATCGCTATATGCTTGTCGATGGTCACGGAAACTTTGGTTCTGTCGACGGTGATGGCGCGGCTGCAATGCGTTATACCGAATCGCGGATGTCCCGTATTGCAATGGAGTTATTGCGTGATATCAATAAAGACACGATCGACTTTCAAGCAAACTATGATGAGCAGGAAAAAGAGCCTGCAGTCTTGCCTGGACGTTATCCCAACTTATTAGTTAACGGTACATCAGGTATTGCCGTGGGGATGGCAACAAACATTCCTCCACATCATCTCGGTGAAACGATTGACGCAGTGCTCGCGCTGGCAGGTAACAGTGCGATCACGACAGATGAATTGATGGAGATCGTTCCGGGTCCAGATTTTCCGACCGGCGGAATGATCCTCGGGCGCAGCGGAATCCGCCGTGCCTATGAAACAGGCCGCGGTTCGCTCATTATCCGTGGAAAGGCAGAGATCGAGCAGCAATCAAACGGTCGTGAAACCATTATTGTTACTGAAATTCCGTTCCAAGTGAATAAGGCAAAATTGATTGAGAAGATTGCGGAGCTCGTGCGTGATAAGAAAATTGACGGTATTACCCACTTGGCAGATGAATCCGACCGTACAGGGATGCGCATTGTGATCGAAGTCCGACGCGATGCCAATGCCAACGTACTTTTGAATAATCTTTACAAGCAAACTGCATTGCAAACCAGTTTTGGTATCAACATGCTGGCGCTTGTAGACAAACAACCAAAAGTTTTATCGTTAAAGGAAATTTTATTCCACTACTTGGAACACCAGAAAGTTGTCATTCGACGACGCACACAATTTGAGCTGAATAAAGCTGAAGACCGCGCACATATTTTGGAAGGACTGCGCATTGCACTAGATCATATAGATCGCATTATTGCGTTGATTAGAGGTTCCAAAACAACGGCTGAAGCGAAGTCCAGCCTTATGGAAACATTCGACTTATCAGAACGTCAGTCTCAAGCCATTTTGGATATGCGTTTGCAACGTCTAACTGGGTTAGAGCGTGATAAGATTGAATCCGAATATCAAGAGCTGTTGACTCTCATAGCAGAATTGCGTGCAATTCTGGCGGACGAAGAAAAAGTAATCGAAATCATACGTGAAGAATTAACGGAGATTAAAGAACGCTTTGCAGATGAACGACGAACAGAAATTATGCTGGGCGGTTCTGAAATGCTGGAAGATGAAGACTTAATCCCAGTCGAAAATTCCATTGTTTCATTAACGCATCAAGGGTATATTAAGCGTTTGCCTGCAAACACTTATCGCAGTCAAAAACGTGGCGGACGCGGTATTCAGGGTATGGGGACAAATGAAGATGACTTTGTCGAACATTTATTGAATACATCCACACATGACACAATCCTATTATTTACTAGTAGAGGCCGTGTGTTCCGCAAGAAAGGTTATGAAATTCCAGAATATAGCCGGACTGCAAAAGGGTTACCGATCATCAACCTTATCGATTTTGAAAAAGGCGAAAAGGTGACGGCAATGATCCCGATCAGTGAGTTCAGGGAAGATCACTATTTGTTCTTTGCGACAAAGCACGGGGTGATCAAGCGAACTTCAATTATGGGTTACGCAAATATTCGAGCAAATGGATTGATCGCATTAGGCTTGCGTGAAGAAGATGAGCTGATCTCAGTGAAATCGACTGATGGTACTTCAGACATTGCAATCTGTACAAAACAAGGCATGCTCATTCGTTTTGCAGAAGAAGACATTCGTCCGCTCGGCAGGACAGCAGCAGGAGTGAGGGGCATTCGACTGCGAATAGATGATGAAGTCATCGGTATGGACATGGTGGACGAAGGTGATGACATTCTCGTGGTCACTGAAAAAGGTTATGGTAAACGTACACCAGAAAGTGAATATCGTTCGCAATCACGTGGAGGATATGGTCTGAAAACAATGCATATGACAGATCGTAACGGCGAGATTGTTGCGATGAAAGCTGTTAATGGTGAAGAAGATCTCATGCTTATAACGATCCACGGTATTCTAATTCGTATGTCTATCAGCGATATCTCTATATTTGGCCGGTCTACGCAAGGGGTCCGCTTAATTCGATTGGCAGACGACGAGAGGGTCGCTACGGTCGCGAAAGTAGAGAAGAGCGAAGAAGAACATGAGGAAGACATTGAAGAAGAACATGAGGAAGACATTGAAGAAGAATCTGTAGATGCACAAGAGGACCTTTCAGTGGAGACAGAAGATACAGAGTAAAGAAAAGTTATTGAAGAGACGTAAACCGTCACTTCAATAACTTTTTTTGTTTCTATGAATTTATACTCATGCATCTATCCCTATAAATGAGAATAATATATGATAATAGATATAGTGAAAAAGAAATTAGGTGAAAATAGTGGAAGTTTACAAAGAAGTCAGTGAGTTAAGGCCTGGTAGTTTTCTTAAAGAAGATCTGTATGTAAATACAAAAAACCCGATTGTGGCCAAAAATACGAAACTAACACTTACACATATTGAGGTGCTTCGTTTATTTGGTATAGCAAAGGTTTTAATTGAATCCAAAGCCCAGAGCCAATCCGAGCCAGAATCACCTGAAAAGACAATCGAAGTAAAACTTACCCCCGAGGTGGAGAAATTAGTGAATCAAAGTGCCCCTCCTAAGTCTAGAACATTACAGGCTTTGTATGATGAAGCGGTGGAAGCTTACCAAAAAGAGTTTTCCGGGTACAGGTCCGGAAAGAAACTGGACGTTGCGGTAGTCCGTTCGATTGCATTACCTGTGATTCAAGCGTTTCTAGAAAATAAAGAGTATGTGAGAAGGTTGAATGATTTTTCAGCAATCCAAAACTACAAAGTACATCACTCCATTAGCGTGGGAATTTTAGCTGCATTAATTAGTGAACAAATGGGCTATTCCAGGGGACAAGTCCTGCAAGTGGGCATTGCGGGTGTGTTGGCGGATAGCGGAATGGCAAAAATTAATTCTAAAATCATTGATAAAGTAGCATTCTTAACAAGCGAAGAGATGAATGAAGTGAAAAAGCACGTAGTCCATAGTTTTCAAATGGTGCAAGAGTCTTCATTAGTAAGACAAGAAATGAAGGTAGCAATTCTCCAACATCATGAACGATTTGATGGAAGCGGCTATCCGAGAGGTTTAAAGGGACAAGAGATTATAGAGTTCGCACAAATAATTTCAGTGGCGGACGTCTATCATGCAATGACATCTGAAAGACCATACCGTCAAAAAGAAAATTCTTTCAAAGTCATAGAGTTATTGAAGGAAGATGAGTTTGGAAAGTTTGACGTGAAGATCATTCAAGTTCTACATGACTTAATTAATAAACTGTCAATCGGAGTAAGAGTGAAATTAACAACGGACGAAATAGCTGAAGTTATTTACTTGCACCGGGATTTTCCTTTGCGGCCGATTGTTAAAGTCCTCGGCAGCGGTACACATATTGACTTATCCGCAAATAGAAAGATTACTATTGAAAAGATGTTCTAATAAACATAAAAGTTGATCCTTCTTCTATATAATAAAAAAGAGGATCAACAATTCTTTATATCTGTGTTTCTAAGATCAGAAGCCTTGATATAGTTGAAACTATAGCCGGAATTACTATACTGGATCTAGTAAATTACTTTTTAAAGGCTTTAAATCAAGTCTTTTAAAAGAATTTGATAAAAAAGCTTGCAATACAGAATAGACGGTGGTATATTTATAAGCGTCGCATCGGGGAGTTGCAAAACACCCGAACAACACAAAAAAACTTTTCAAGAAAAAGTGTTGACAACAAAACAGCGATTTGGTATTATAAGAAAGTTGCCTCTTGCGAAAGAGCAGCCATATGAACCTTGAAAACTGAACAGCAAAACGTTAACGAATTATACGTTTGTGCATCGGCTCTGCCGGTGACATAAACAAAATGAGTATCTTAAATGATGCCAGCAAGAAATCGAGCTAACTCGAATTTCTCTTTTATGGAGAGTTTGATCCTGGCTCAGGACGAACGCTGGCGGCGTGCCTAATACATGCAAGTCGAGCGAATCTTTGGGAGCTTGCTCCTAAAGATTAGCGGCGGACGGGTGA
>NZ_FUYJ01000010.1:0-26959 GCF_900167515.1 Sporosarcina newyorkensis
AAGCGCCAGCCTCTCGGGACACTTCGGTCTTTCCGAAAAGGTGCAAAGACCGCACCTTTCTCGGCATGCCCTCCAGTGCCTGTCGAGGCTAGACGACGCTTTCCGCTTTAGAATAAAAAAACGCCCCTGTCATTTATGATGACAGAGACGCATTGGTTGCGTGGTTCCACTCCGCTTGGAAGAAATTTCTCTTCCCGCTTAATGTCTTTAACGCAGACGATACGTATGGCCTACTAAACAGTTCAGCTCATCGCTCAAAGGTGCATTTCCATGTTAAATTAACTCAGGTCATTCCCAGCCTAGATGACCCTCTCTTTGGAGCATTCAACATGTACTTTCCTTCTCAACGCTTTTTTATGAATATTCATATTACGTTCATTTTACACAAATCCTAAGAAAAGTCAATATTGATTATTTTGCAAATCTTCCGACACGTTGCAAAATCTTTTCTTTCCCGATTAGCGCAATTGCATCTGGCAATTCCGGACCAGATGTTTGACCTGTTGTCACGACACGAACTGGCATAAATAAATTCTTCCCTTTATGTCCTGTTTCCTTTTGTACAGCTTTGATGGCTGCTTTAATGGATGGCGCATCAAACACCTCAAGAGCTTCCAATTGCCCCTTCAATGAAGTCATTACTTCCGGTACTTGTTCACCAGCCAAAATCTCCGATGCTGCTTCATCATATTCAACGGTGTCTTGGAAGAACTGGGCGGACAGCTCGACAATTTCAGCTCCGAAGCTTAATTGACCTTGATATAAAGCGATTAGATCGTGCACCCATGTTTTTTCTTCATCCGTCATTTTTTCTGGTACGAGTTCTGCTGCCTGCAAGTGCGGCAACGTCAGATCAATCACTTCTTCAAGTGATAGTTTCTTAATATACTGGTTGTTCATCCATGTTAATTTATGTGTATCGAACATAGACGGCGACTTAGACAAACGAGATTCATCGAATAATTTTATCAGCTCGTCATGAGAGAAAATTTCTTCTTCCCCGCCCGGTGACCAGCCAAGCAATGCAAAGAAGTTAAACATCGCTTCAGGTAAATAGCCCAAGTCTTTGTATTGTGAAATGAATTGAATAATCGATTCATCACGTTTCGAAAGTTTCTTTCTGTCTTCATTGACGATTAACGTCATATGTCCAAACTGGGGATGTTCCCAGCCGAACACGTCGAATACCATTAATTGTTTCGGTGTATTCGTCAAATGCTCTTCTCCACGGAAGACATGAGATATCTTCATCAGATGGTCGTCCACTGCTACAGCAAAGTTGTAAGTTGGAATACCATTTGTCTTGACCATTACCCAGTCACCGATATCTTTCGATTCAAATGTAACTGTACCGCGGACTAAGTCTTGTACCGTGTACGTAATATTATCAGGCACTTGCATACGAAGGCTGTAAGAGAGACCCGCTGCCTCTTTTTCAGCTACTTGCTCTGCTGTTAAATTGCGGCATGCCCCATCATACATCGGCGCTGCGATACCTGTTGCTTTTTGCGCTTCGCGTTTTGCTTCCAGCTCTTCGGGCGTACAGAAACATTTGTAGGCATGGCCCTTTTCAAGCATTTCATCTGCATAGTTCTTGTACAGATCTAAACGTTCCATCTGGCGGTACGGTCCATATTCGCCGCCCACATCGATTGATTCGTCATGATGGATACCGAGCCATGTCAGGTTCTCCAACTGCGATAACTCGCCACTCTCGATATTTCGTTCTGTATCTGTATCTTCAATTCGGATGATGAATTTCCCATCATAATGGCGGGCAAATAAATAGTTGAATAAAGCGGTCCGCGCTCCACCAATATGTAGTTGGCCTGTCGGACTTGGTGCGTAGCGCACACGTACTTCTTGTGTCATAATTGTCCCTCTCCGTTCTGATTGTTGAAAGAAGTTAATTGCCTATCTATTTTAGCATTGTGTTGTTTTTTTTGAAAGTCACTCGTTTTTCATCAATAAGATTGTAGCCATCGCAGCGATGCCTTCTTCACGCCCTGGGAACCCAAGACGTTCTGTAGTCGTTGCTTTGACATTCACTTGAGATAGATCGGCTTCTAATAATTCTGCTACACGTTGACGGATGTCACCGATATGCGGCGCCATCTTCGGTCGTTGCGCAATGATCGTGCAATCGATATTCCCTAGACGATAGCCTTCTTCTTTGACCATTCCCCAAACTTTCTCCAGTAATACAGCAGAATCCGCATCCTTGAAAGCTTCATCTGTATCCGGAAAGTGTGTACCGATATCTACTTTTCCAATCGCTCCGAGTGCTGCGTCTGTCACTGTATGCAATAAGACGTCTGCATCCGAGTGTCCAATCAATCCCTTTGTGTGCGGGATTGTGATGCCTCCAATAATAAGGGGGCGATCTTCTGCAAATGCATGTACATCAAAACCTTGTCCAATTCGAAACATGAGGTGATTCCTCCTACTTTCTTCTTTCCAGTAAGACCTCGCCAATTGCCAGATCTTCCTGGGTCGTCATTTTCACATTATCATATGAACCTTCTACAATTTGCACGCTGTATCCTATGCGCTCTACAAGCATCGATTCGTCAGTCCCGAGAAAACCTTCTCGAACTGCTGCATCAGAAGCTCTTTTCAGCAATTCATATCGAAATGCTTGCGGCGTCTGAACTAACCATAAATTCTCACGGTCCAGCGTTTGCTGCACGACATTATTCGCCGCAAGCTTGATTGTATCCTTTGCTCTCACTGCTGCAATTGCTGCACCTTTTTCATTCGCTGTGCTGACCAGTTTGCGGATGACAGACGAATCAAGGAAAGGTCTTGCGGCATCATGTACAAGCACAATGCCGTTACCTTCATATGTCTCTATGCAGGCGGCTACGCTATTTTGCCGTTCCCCGCCGCCTTTCACAAAGGTAATAGTCTTTCCTTTGTCACTTCTTGCAAGCATTTCTTTAATGACAGTTTGTTCTTCAGGCTTTACAGCTATAATAATTTCCTCACAGTGAGGATCCTCTAAAAAAACACTCACCGTATGATACAAAATCGGCAATCCGCCGATCTCTAAGAAAAGTTTGTTCTGACCGGCACCCATACGCTTTCCACTGCCTGCAGCCGGGATCATTACTGTATAATTCACATTAAGTCCTCTGCTTTCTGTAGCCGATTCACCGGCCTTTCGGTTTTGCAAAAATCATTCGTCCCGCAGATGTTTGAAGAACACTTGTTACGACGACATCAATTGCCTGCCCGATATGCGTTCTGCCATCCTCAATGACAATCATCGTGCCATCATCCAAGTACGCTACACCTTGGTTATGTTCTTTACCATCTTTGATGACGACTACATGCATTTCTTCTCCCGGAATAACGACCGGTTTAACTGCGTTTGCCAAATCATTGATGTTCAAGACTGCCACTCCGTGCAAATCAGAGACTTTATTCAAATTAAAGTCATTCGTCACGACAAGACCTTCCATCTTCTTTGCCAGCTTCACAAGTTTTAAATCCACTTCCGCTACATCGTTAAAATCCTCATCCGTGATGAGCACGGTCGGTCCGTCGTCATTTTGCAGACGCTTTAGAATATCCAAACCGCGTCTCCCTTTAGTTCGCTTTAATGTATCGGATGAGTCGGCTATGTGTTGCAGTTCAGTTAACACAAACTGAGGAACGACGAGAATTCCTTGCAGAAATCCAGTAGCCGCAATATCCGCGATACGTCCGTCAATGATGACACTTGTATCAAGTAGCTTATAAACATTCTTCTGAGGCGCCACAGTTTCAGTCGGCTCCTTCTTTTTTATCGTTGTATTGCGCAAATTAGAGAAAGCGTTGATAAACTCTTCCCATTTCTTAAAACCTACCTGGAAACCTAAATACCCTAGAAGTATGGATAGCAAGACGGGCAGCACAGATGAAATAACAGGAATCTCAATCGCATTCAATCCGAAACTGACCAAAAACGCTACGCTTAACCCTACGATTAAACCTATAGTACCGAATAGCAAATGCATGATCGGCGCCTTCAAAAGTCGTTCTTCAATCCATTTAATAAAGTCCACAATCGGTTCTGTTAAAAATAAGCTAAATAAATATAGAATGATTGCTCCTAAAACAGCTTCGACGTATGCGTTTTCTATCGCGGGGCGTGACGTAAAAGCGAACATGGCAAATAAGTACGGTAAAAATAAAACACCGAGAGTTCCTCCGATTAACAGGAAAGAAACCTGGACTACTCTTTTCAACATTCTCTTTCACCTCCTTTTCCTTCCTATTAGTATACAACGAATCACAGTAAGTCGCTTAGGTTAAGCGAGGGGTTTCTTGCCCCCTCACTTCTATTAGGACAATCTAAATGCGGCAAAGGTTTCTTAACGCTTCAACCAGTCTACTTACTTAAAAGCAATTCCAAGCGCCTCCGAGATTGTTTCAACCCCGACTACTTGGATGCCTGACGGTACATCCCATCCCCCCATATTGGATGACGGCATGATAATCCGCTCAAACCCCAGCTTGGCAGCCTCTGTGACACGCTGCTCTATTCTTGATACCCTTCTTACCTCACCCGTTAACCCTACTTCACCAATAAAACAATCTCCCACCCCTACCGCGGTATCCCGATAACTCGACACGATACTTAACAGCACTGCTAAATCGATCGCCGGTTCATCCAACTTTACTCCCCCAGCCACCTTAATATACGCATCTTGAGTTTGTAATAACATGCCTGCACGTTTTTCAAGAACCGCCATCAGCAAAGAAACGCGATTTTGATCAAGGCCCGTCGCCATCCGCTTCGGATAGTTGAAACTAGAAGGTGTAATCAACGCCTGTATTTCTACTAATATCGGACGTGTTCCTTCCATCGAAGCAACAATGGTCGAACCCGCGCCTCCTTGAGATCGTTCACGCAGGAATAATTCGGAAGGATTCAATACTTCCTTCAACCCAGACTGCAGCATTTCAAAAATAGCGATTTCATTGGTCGAACCAAAACGGTTCTTCACACTCCGTAGAATACGGTAGGTATGATGGCGCTCTCCTTCAAAATAAAGGACGGCATCCACCATGTGTTCGAGCAACCTCGGTCCCGCAATCTGCCCTTCCTTGGTAACATGACCGACGATGAAAATCGCGATATTTTGCGTCTTGGCAATCCGCATTAATTCCGCAGTACACTCTCGAACTTGCGACACACTCCCAGGGGCAGAAGTAACTTCAGGATGATGTACTGTCTGAATGGAGTCCACAACAAGAAATTTCGGTTTCACTTCATCGACTGTTTCATGGATCATACCTAGATCTGTTTCTGCGTAAATATACAGCTCATCTGATTTGACACCCAATCTTTCTGCCCGCAACTTTGTCTGTCGTATCGACTCCTCACCGGATATGTACAGGACGCGTTGTTGCTGGTTGGCAAGCAACGAAGATACTTGCAACAACAATGTCGACTTTCCTATCCCTGGATCCCCGCCAATCAATACAAGTGAGCCGGGCACAATCCCCCCACCGAGCACGCGATTCAGTTCATTCAATTCTGTTTTCACACGCGGCTCTTCCACCATTTCTACCGCACTAATCGGTAAGGCCTTTTGCTTCACTTTTTCACCGTGTTGAAAAGCTGCACGGGGACCTTTTTGCACAATTTCCACTTCTTCATCCATCGTGTTCCATTCACCACAGCCTGGACAGCGTCCCATCCATTTCGGAGACTCGTATCCACAGGAACGACACATGAATTTAGATTTACGCTTAGCCATATTCTCTCTCCCTATACGAAAAGGACAGCTCGCTGCGCTTTTTAAATTTCTAAGCGAGCGAGCTATCCGGATTTTTATTTAGTTAGTTACTTACGGATTCAGTTTGTTTTTCTGTCCGTACCACGAATTTATCGTCGTTCACATCAATCACTACTTTTTCACCCATAAGAACTTTACCTTCTAGTAATTCTTCAGATAAACGATCCTCTACGTGCTTCTGTAGCGCCCGGCGCAATGGTCGAGCTCCATACTCCGGATCATACCCTTCGTCGGTGATCTTATCCTGTGCAGCTTCTGTCAACACAAGCTCAATATCTTGTTCTGCTAATCGCTTCGCAAGATCTTCAGACATTAGGCTGACAATTTGTCGCAAATGTTCTTTCTCCAGTGAATGGAATACAATCATGTCATCCACACGGTTTAAAAACTCCGGTCTGAACGTTTTCTTTAACTCGCTCAGCATTTTTTCTTTCATATCTTCATAATCGGATTCGCCGTCTTGGATATTGAATCCGACATAACGGTTTTTCTTCAACTCAGTAGCCCCAACGTTTGACGTCATAATCATGACCGTATTACGGAAATCTACCGTCCGACCTTTAGAATCTGTTAAGCGTCCGTCTTCCAACACTTGAAGTAAAATATTGAAAACATCCGGGTGTGCTTTTTCAATTTCATCCAGTAAGACAACGGAGTATGGTTTACGGCGAACTTTTTCTGTCAGTTGGCCGCCTTCCTCGTAGCCTACATAACCTGGAGGTGAACCTACAAGACGAGACGTTGCATGTTTCTCCATATACTCGGACATATCGATACGAATCATAGCATCCTCATCACCGAACATCACTTCTGCCAGCGCACGAGCCAACTCTGTTTTACCAACACCTGTTGGACCTAGGAAGATAAATGAACCGATAGGACGTTTCGGATCTTTCAATCCGGCACGCGCACGGCGGATTGCTCGTGAAATCGCTAAGACTGCTTCATTTTGACCAATCACGCGCTCATGTAGGATTTCTTCCATTTTGAGTAATTTAGCTGATTCGGTTTCCGCAATCTTATCCACTGGGACTCCCGTCCACATCGCTACAACTGCAGCGATATCATCGACAGTTACTTCAGACTCTGTTTTTCCTTGTTTTTCTTTCCATGCTGCTTTTGTTGTTTCTAATTCTTCCTTCATCTTCTGCTCTGTATCACGGTAAGAAGCCGCTTTTTCAAACTCTTGGCTCTGAACAGCCGCATTCTTTTCAGAACGGATCGCTTCTAGCTTCACTTCTAATTCCTTCAAGTTTGGAGGAGTCGTATACGAACGAAGACGAACTTTAGATCCTGCCTCATCCATCAAATCAATCGCTTTGTCCGGTAAGAAACGATCGGAAATATAGCGATCAGACATTTTCGCAGCTGCTTCTACTGCTTCATCCGTTATCTTCACTCGGTGATGCGCTTCATAGCGATCACGAAGTCCTCTAATGATTTGGATAGTCTCTTCCACCGTTGGTTCATCTACTTGGATCGGCTGGAATCGACGTTCAAGTGCTGCATCTTTTTCAATGTATTTACGATATTCATCTAATGTAGTAGCGCCGATACATTGTAATTCTCCTCGAGCGAGAGAAGGTTTTAAGATATTAGATGCATCGATCGCACCTTCCGCTCCGCCCGCGCCAATCAATGTATGCAATTCATCGATGAACAGAATGATGTTTCCTGCCTGACGAATCTCTTCCATCACTTTTTTCATGCGGTCTTCAAATTCACCACGATATTTCGTGCCCGCAACAACTGTACCCATATCGAGCGTCATAACACGTTTGTCACGTAAGATTTCAGGTACTTCATTGTTGACTACTTGCTGTGCCAACCCTTCTGCGATTGCAGTTTTACCAACACCAGGCTCTCCAATCAAGACTGGATTGTTTTTGGTACGACGAGCCAGCACTTCAATTACACGCGTAATCTCTTTGCTTCGTCCAATAACTGGATCCAAAGTGCCTTCACGTGCAATCTCTGTTAAATCTCTAGCTAAACTATCCAATGTCGGTGTAGCGGCAGAAGCGTTGTTTGAAGTACTGCCAACTGAACTTTCATCATTGCCGAGTAACTGAAGAACTTGCTGGCGAGCTTTGTTTAAGCTGACGCCCGCATTGTTTAGGACGCGAGCCGCTACGCCTTCTCCTTCTCGGATTAATGCTAATAAAATATGTTCTGTACCAATATAGGAATGACCCAGCTTACGGGATTCATCAACCGAAAGCTCGATGACGCGTTTTGCACGCGGTGTATAATGAACGATCGGTCCTACATCTTTCGAGCCCACGCCTACAAGAGCCTCTACTTCCCGTTCAATCGTATCCGCATTGACACTAATGGCGTCCAGCGCTTTCGCTGCAATTCCACCGCCTTCTCGGATCAATCCAAGTAAAATATGCTCTGTACCAATTGATTCGTGTTTTAAGCGTATTGCCTCTTCTTGAGCCAGTTGCAAAACTTTTTGCGCACGTTGTGTAAATCGATTAAACATCATATCCATTCCCCTCTTTTCTTCATAAATAGAACCTATTCTATGTTATGCCAGTTGAATCCTCATTGCTTTAATCCTTCACTCTATACCTATTCATATCATTTCATAAAAAGCCGTAATTTAAACCTCAATACTGACTTTGACTATCTTTGATTAACTATAAATCCAAATTGACGATCTTGCAAAAAGTATGCTCAGGACTTTTCAGAATTGTTTCCTGGAGCTTGCGTACATTCAATTCCTAAGCGATCACGGAATAATTTTGCACGAAATACGTCGCGTTGGTCTGATGTTAATTCTGTACCCGCATATTGCTGAAGGAAACCTGGCTGCATGAAAATCATTAATTCATTTAAAATTGCCATGTCTAAATTTTCTATGATACCTAAATCAATACCCAAACGGACATCGGACAAACATCTGGCTGCTTCTGCGGAAGGTAGTATACGGGCATGAGTAATCGTACCAAGCGAACGGTAAAGCCGATTTTCCAAATGGACCTGTGATTTCGCTAATAATATTTCACGGGACTTTTTCTCGTGTGCAATCAAACGCTTTGATATATTGTCCAGATCCTTCAATATTTCTTCTTCAGACTTGCCAAGTGTTGTTTGATTGGATATCTGATAAATATTTCCAAGGGCTTCACTGCCTTCTCCGTAGCTACCGCGCACCACCATCCCAAGACGTGATATTGCAGGAATAATCCGTTCAATTTGCTTGGTGATGGTGAGAGCCGGTAAATGCATCATGACAGATGCCCGCATACCGGTTCCTGTGTTGGATGGACAACTAGTCAAATAGCCAAACGTCTCATCAAAAGCATAATCCAAGTTTCGTTCTATCTCGCTGTCTACTTGATTCGCCTGCTCATAGGCAGTATCGATTTGAAAGCCAGGATAAATACATTGGATACGTATATGGTCTTCTTCATTCACCATAATACTGATTGTTTCATCTTCTGAAAGCAGGACCGAACCGTATTTATCTGGGTCGATTAACTGTGGGCTTACCAAATGTTTCTCAACTAATATTTGTCTCTCAAGAGGCGATAGGTCTGACATCGACGTGCCCGCAAAATGATGCTCTTCCATAGTAGCCACCGCTTGGTCAACTGCTTCATTGACACGTTTAGCGTCTTCTTCAGAAGCACAAATAGGGAATAGGTAACTTTGCAGGTTGCGTGCTAATCTGATTCTTGTAGATAGGACGATATCCGAATGTTCTCCCTTTGCCACCATCCAGCCTGTCAGCTCTTGTTTGATGAATTTTTCAAATGACATGTTGATCGTCACCTCCATCGGCCAATTGCTGTTTTACTGTATTGGCTTCATCTCGTAATATGGCAGCTTCTTCAAAACGCTCAGCTTCTACCGCTTCCTTCATTTTTGTGCGGATGTCCTCTAATTGTTTTTTCAAAGCAAACCGTTCATTGAAGGAGACTGGTACCTTACCACCATGATTTGTATTGCCGTTATGCAATTTAGCAAACACTCGTGGCAGCTGCTCGCGGAAAGTATCGTAGCACGTCGCACATCCAAATTTCCCAATGTCTAAAAACCTATGAAAAGTCAGTCCGCAACTCGGGCATTTGGGGCCATCAGGCAAAGTCTCATTCGACTTTTGACCTTGTAATAATTCTGAACCTCCAAGCCAATGTGCCAGAAATTGTTGAATGGACAACGGCTCTTGATCAGGGCTGAATGAAAATGTCTGGGAGTAAAACGCACATTTATCACATAAATGCCGCTCTGTCGTGCCATTCATTGTCTCTTGTTTAAAAACCACAGTGGCCGGAAGTTCTTTGCAGTTTTCACAAAGCATTTATCATCACCTCATTCTACTTCTTCATAAATCAATGTGACTAACATGGCGCGGAGTATTCGCGAACGCAATGCATCTCGTTCAGGAAGCATATAGCGCAGTGTGGCTCGACCCACCGCAGCTAACATAAGTTTGGCTTCACGCTCTGTAATCACTTCTTCTTCAATCAAACGAATAATTACATCTTCAGCCATCGTAGAGGATGCTCCCGCTTCCAAACTTCCCAGCGCTTGCTCGAGCAAGTCCTTCCGTGAATTCGTCTGCACCCGATAAATCCGAATGTATCCACCGCCTCCGCGTTTTGACTCTACTGCGTAGCCTCTCTCGACTGTGAAGCGAGTTTTGATTACGTAGTTGATCTGCGAAGGAACACATTGGAATTTCTCGGCGACTTCATTCCGTTTGATTTCAACAGAGGCACTGTCTTCCTTTTCGATAATGGACTTCAAATACCCTTCAATAATGTCAGAAATGTTCCGCATCTCGTCACCTCGTTTCTGCTCGTTCTCTTAGTTGACTTTGACTATCTTTGACTTGATTGTATCGCAGAAAATGCGTGAGATGCAATTGATTTGTTTTAATATGTATGTTTGATTTTTTTGCATGTCTTGCGTTAGGCTGTCTCTCTACATGGAGGATTATTCAAGATCTTTTCATGTTTTTCATTGAACGAAAAAAACCACGCAAGCTGTCTGCGCGGTTAGATCTCTCTTATATAGTCATAGGTTCTTTCTTCAGTGGTTCCAAGTCCACTTCAAAGCCCATATCTTCTAACATTTGTTGGTCTTTGTCGTTTTCCTGACCCGATGTTGTCAAATAGTCACCGATGAAGATAGAGTTTGCAGCATATAAGCCAAGTGGTTGAAGGCTGCGAAGGTTCACTTCGCGTCCACCCGAAATTCGTATTTCTTTTGTTGGATTGATGAAACGAAATAGGCTAAGTACCTTCAAGCAATAGCGCGGATCCAGTTCAGAGGTCCCTTCTAGCGGCGTCCCATCCACGGCGTGCAGGAAGTTGACTGGAATGGAGTCTGCATCGAGTATCCGCAGGCTGTGTGCCATGGAAATGACATCCTCTTTTGTTTCACGCATTCCGACTATTACGCCAGAGCAAGGAGATATTCCCGCTTCCTTTACATGTCCTACTGTGTTTACACGATCATCGTATGTGTGCGATGTAGTGATGCTTTCATGGTGTTCGGCAGAGGTGTTCAAGTTGTGATTGTATCGGTCTACACCTGCTTCTTTCAAGCGTGCGGCTTGTTCTGGCTTCAGAATGCCTAAACATGCACAAACGGTCATTCCTTTATGTTTCTCTTTAATTTGCTTGACGGAATCAATAACGATTTCAAGCTCACTAGCCCGAGGTCCTCGTCCACTTGCCACGATACAATAAGTGCCCGCTTTATTTGCAGCAGCTCGCTCTGCACCTTGTAATATTTCTTCTGATTTCATCATTGCATACTTTTCAACCGGTGCTTTTGACACAATCGACTGGGCACAGTAGCCACAGTTTTCCGGGCACAACCCCGACTTCGTATTGATGATCATATTAAGTTTTACTTTGTTTCCATAGTAATGGGATCGGATCGAGTACGTCGCATGAAGCAGCAACAGCAAATCTTCATCCGGACTATTTAATATTGAAAGCGCTTCCTCATTTGTTAATACGTGACCTTTCAAAACTTGGTCAGCCAGCCTTTGATAGTTCGTCAAAATGTATGCCTCACTTTCAAATGTTTTGAAATTCTAAATGCGAATATTCCCGCCAGTACGGCTAGCACAATATCCTTCGGTAATGGAGGAATCATCCAAAGCCATGCAATTTTGTACGTAAACACCTCTGGCGCCGCAGCCCAAACTTTATAGGCGACATACATCCAGTTCGTACCCAATAAATAGTTGATTGCTGTCGCAACAAGTGATGCAATAATATAAGATGGCAGTGTATTCTTACGCTCCACGATTTTACCTGCTACATAAGCAATCAAGATGAAAGTAACGATAAAACCAAATGTCGGGCTTAAGATTTGGCCAAATCCACCTTGAAACTTAGCAAATACAGGAGCCCCTGCAAGGCCGACCATCATATAGACAGTCATCGACAATGCACCAAGACGGCTACCCAATAACAATCCTGACAAAACAGCGAAAAATGTCTGCAATGTAATAGGTACTCCCCCGACTACTAAAAATGGTATGAAAGAAGTGATATTAGCCCCGATCATCATTAAAGCAGCAAACATTCCACTATATACAATTGACAATGTACTGAATTTACTTTGCGGACGTCCTTCCGAAGCTGTCGTCATCATGACACCTCTTTCTATTTTGAGTTACTATAAAAATAGTAATGGTTGACTCATTAATTGTCAACTAGTTTTTAATTTAAGTTAACTAATAACTTATGGAACATCTTATATGTAAGGAATGACACCCTTTTCTTATCCAATAAGGCAAGAAAGAAACAGACAAGACCCACATCTACCCCTGCTGGCAATTTCTTAGAATGAACAAAATGCTTTCTCTGCAAAAAAAGAACTACCCGGGAAGTCAGATGAACATGACTTCTCGGGCAGCTCCTATTTCTTTTTATCGACTTTGTCTTCTTTTTCTTTCCTGAAAAGAAAAAAAGCAAGTACACCACTTAATGCAGCGGCGCCAAAGGTAATCCAAACACGCGAATCCCACGGTACTTCTTCATAATTATTCTCCAACATAATCCAGGCAAGCGTGCCGACAAGTGCCGCTATCGGAATGGAGTATTTAAAAAACTGCATGATTCCTCACCTTTTCAAGTTACTCCTTTAATTTTACCATGTTTCAGTAAATTTCTCTATGCGCACTCCGGTCTTCAAGAACTTCATCAAACATTCACTTGACGATTACCTACAAAGCCGCTATGATATGGTTAGAATTATCGAAATAATTTAATAAGAATCATATCTTATCAAGAGAAGCAGAGGGACTGGCCCAAAGACGCTTCAGCAACCAGCCGATGGGCAAGGTGCTACTTCCAGCAGTATGCCGAAATGGCACACTGAAAGATGAGAGGGAACTGGTCATTGCGATTACAAAGCCTTCTATTTACTTGAAGGCTTTTTTTGATTAGAGAAAACAAAGGGGGATTTGATGATGTCATTACTGGAGAAACTTCAAACAAATGTCCTGACAGCAGATGGGGCAATGGGAACTATTTTGTATTCATATGGGATCGATTATTGCTATGAGGAATTAAATATAGAGAAACCTGAAATTATAGAGAAAATCCACCACGACTATATCGAGGCGGGAGCTGATATTATTCAGACCAATACATACAGTGCCAATGCAGTGAAATTGGCTCGTTATGGATTGGAAAACCGTGTTACGGAATTCAATAAAGCAGCAATCCAAATTGCAAAGCGGGCTGCTGCACCAGGTGGTCAATTTGTGCTTGGTACCATCGGCGGTTTGCGTGGAATTCGCAAAAGTGATGCATCGCTCGATGAAGTAAAGCAAGTAGTCCTTGAACAGGCCAACGCATTATTGACTGGAGATCCAGACGGACTGTTACTCGAAACGTATTATGATTTCGAAGAATTATCATCCGTCGTTTCAACACTTCGTCAAATCACAGATGTTCCGCTAATTGCGCAAGTCTCCATGCACGATCCTGGAGTTTTGCAAAACGGACTTTCATTGAATGACGCGTTGCATCAACTGGAATCACTAGGTGCAAGTATAGTCGGTGTAAACTGCCGCTTAGGGCCTTACCATACAATCCAAGCTTTTGAAAATGTGAAACTGCCGGAAAATGCATTTTTATCCGCTTATCCGAATGCATCTTTACTGGATGTGGAAGATGGCCGCATTGTCTATGAATCTGAAGCTGAGTACTTCGGGCGAGCTGCAGTATTGCTGCGTGATCAAGGTGTACGGTTAATTGGCGGGTGTTGCGGAACTACTCCTAAACATATTAAAGCAGCGAAAACTCGATTAGCGGGATTGTCTCCTATCACCAAGAAAGTAGTAGAACCAACAAAGCCAATCGTTATTCAGGAAGCCGGCCCGGTAAAACATCAACCGCTCCACGAGAAAGCCAAAACAGAACGTACGGTCATTGTGGAATTGGACACACCACGGCATTTAGAGACAGAAGATTATATTAAAGGTGCCAATTTACTTTACGATGCAGGTGTTGATGCCGTAACGATGGCGGATAACTCATTGGCATCCCCTCGGATCAGCAATATGGCAATGGGTTCCATCATTAAAATGCAGCACAATATCCGCCCTCTTGTCCACTTAACGTGTCGAGATCACAACTTGATCGGGTTACAATCTCATCTAATGGGGCTTGACGCGTTAGGCATCCACGATATTCTGGCTGTAACAGGTGATCCGACGAAAGTTGGTGATTTCCCTGGCGCAACAAGCGTCTACGATGTATCGAGTATGGAACTGCTGCAGTTAATCAAACAGTTGAATGAAGGGATTTCATTCTCCGGTAAACCATTACGTAAAAAAGCGAACTTCTCAGTTTCAGCTGCGTTCAATCCGAATGTCCGTGTATTGGACCGGGCTGTTCAGCGATTGGAGAAAAAGATTGAAGCAGGTGCAGATTATTTCATAACGCAACCTGTCTATACAAAAGAAAAGATTATTGACGTCTATGAGGCTACAAAACATCTAGATACACCTATCTTCATAGGTATTATGCCTTTGACAAATATTCGCAACGCAGAGTTTCTGCATCATGAAGTGCCTGGCATTAAACTATCTGACGAAGTGCTTGAACGGATGCGCGCCTGTGGCGACGACCGAGCAAAAGCCACTGAAACAGGAATTCAGATCGCAAAGGAGCTGATCGATACAGCAGCGCAATACTTTAACGGACTGTATTTGATCACACCATTCCTCCGTTACGACATGACACTTGAGCTACATGACTACATTAAACAAATAGATAAGCAGAAGGAGAGCGAATTATCACATGCAGAGACATCCTATTGAAGAACAACTAGACAAACGAATCCTTATCATTGATGGCGCGATGGGGACGATGCTGCAGGCGGAGGACCTCTCAACAGAAGATTTTGGAGGCGAAGATTACGACGGCTGTAATGAATATTTAAACGTTTTACGACCTGATATCTTGGAGAAGATTCATGATGAGTACCTAGAGGCAGGAGCCGACATCATTTGTACCAACACATTTGGCGGCACTCCCCTTGTTCTAAATGAATTTGCACTAGGACATCGTGCACATGAAATCAATACTAAAGCTGTCGAAATTGCAAAGGCAAGTGCAGCAAAGTATTCCACTGCGGAGTGGCCGCGTTTTGTCGCAGGGGCGATCGGACCGACGACTAAGACTCTTTCTGTCACAGGCGGCATTACATTCGATGAACTTTCTAATGATTTTTACGTGCAGGCGAAAGCATTGGTTGAAGCTGGCAGCGATTTAATCCTCATGGAAACTAGTCAGGATATGCTGAACGTCAAAGCCGGCACGATTGGTATTAAAAAGGCCTTTGAAGAGCTAGGACGCGAAGTACCAATCATGATTTCCGGTACAATCGAACCGATGGGTACAACACTTGCAGGTCAAAGTATCGAAGCATTTTACATTTCCATTGGACACGTCAATCCCCTATCTGTCGGCCTAAACTGTGCGACTGGACCAGAATTCATGACGGATCACTTACGTTCGTTATCTGACCTGGCAACTAGCTATGTGACATGCTATCCGAATGCCGGATTGCCAGATGAAGAAGGTCATTATCATGAGTCTCCAGAATCCCTATCGAAGAAGCTGGAAGGATTTGCAGAAAAAGGCTGGTTGAACATGGTCGGCGGCTGTTGTGGTACGACACCTGAGCACATTCGAGCAATTCGAGAAGCTGTAAAAGACAAAGCACCTCGTCAAATGCCTGAAAAAGAACCTGGTCATGCCGTTTCAGGTATTGAACCTTTGCTATATGATGACACATTGCGTCCTTTATTAATTGGGGAGCGTACAAACGTTATCGGCTCACGGAAGTTTAAGAAGCTAATTATAGAAGAGAAGTTTGAAGAAGCGTCTGAAATTGCACGTGCACAAGTAAAACGCGGTGCGCACGTACTCGATATTTGTCTGGCGAATCCAGATCGTGATGAACTGATCGATATGACGCGTTTTATGAAAGAAGTCGTAAAAAAGGTTAAAGTCCCTCTAGTAATTGACTCAACGGACGAAAATGTCATCGCGGAAGCATTAAAGTATTCCCAAGGAAAAGCGATTATCAACTCGATCAACTTGGAGGACGGCGAAGAACGATTTGACGCAGTTTTGCCTCTCGTGAAAAAATATGGCGCGGCAGTGGTGGTTGGTACCATTGATGAAATCGGAATGGCTGTTACGAGAGAACGCAAACTGGAAATCGCCTTGCGTTCCTATGATCTGCTCGTAAATAAATGGGGAATTGCACCCGAAGATATTATTTTCGATCCGCTTGTATTCCCTGTCGGTACAGGAGATGAGCAGTATATCGGTTCAGCTGTTGAGACAATTGAAGGCATTCGTTTGATTAAGGAAAAGTTACCGCGTACGCTGACCACGCTAGGTGTCAGTAACGTTTCATTCGGCTTGCCCCCTGTTGGTCGTGAAGTGCTGAATGCAGTGTATTTATATCACTGCACGCAAGCTGGCTTGGATTACGCCATCGTCAATACAGAAAAATTAGAACGCTATGCTTCCATCCCAGAAGCAGAAATCAAACTAGCTAATGATTTGCTATTTACGACAACAGATGAGACATTAGCTGATTTTGCAGATTTTTATCGAGATAAGAAAAAAGAAAAAACTGAAGACGATATCCCGAAAACTGTTCCCGAACGTCTTGCCTACTATGTAGTGGAAGGAACGAAGGAAGGCTTAATTCCTGACTTAGAGGCTGCCCTCCAAACATACGATGCACCACTGGATATTATCAATGGTCCATTGATGAAAGGGATGGCAGAAGTCGGGCGCCTGTTCAATGACAATCAACTTATCGTAGCGGAAGTATTACAAAGTGCTGAGGTCATGAAAGCTTCCGTTTCCTATCTCGAACAATTTATGGAGAAGAAAGAAGACGACAGCGGGAAGGGTAAAATTATCTTAGCTACCGTCAAAGGCGATGTACATGATATCGGGAAAAACCTTGTAGATATTATTCTAAGCAATAACGGCTTTAAAGTTATTGATATTGGGATCAAGGTTACCCCAGCGGCATTGATCGAGGTCATTCGTAAAGAAAAGCCAGACATTGTCGGCTTATCCGGATTGCTCGTAAAATCCGCTCAACAAATGGTGTTGACGGCACAGGACTTTAAGGCAGCAGGAATCGATTTGCCTGTTATGGTCGGTGGAGCTGCTCTGACAAGACGTTTCACAGAAACGAAGATTGCGCCTGAATACGATGGCCCTGTTATTTTTGCCAAGGACGCAATGCAAGGATTAGATTTGGCTAACCGTCTTCAAAGCGAAGACAAAGGAGCACTACTGGAAGAATTACAGGAAAGCCTTGAGAAGCGGGAAGCAAATGATGCGATTAAAGCAAGCCGCGGAAATACTGCAGTTGCAGTGGCGGCGCGACCAGTGAAAACAGTACGTACCGACGTACCTGTATTCGTACCGACTGATTTACGCAGACGCGTTGTAAAAGACTATTCAGTTGCTCACTTACACCCATACGTGAACATGCGCACACTGATCGGCCATCATCTTGGCTTACGCGGAAATGTCGATAAAATGCTGGAAAAGAAAGAAGAACGGGCTGTTCAGCTTCATGAAATGGTCACCAGCTTCCTGCAATCCGATAAATTAACCGCTTCAGGTATTTATCAGTTCTTCCCTGCTCAAGCAGACGGAGACGACGTAATCATTTACGATCCAGAAGATGCGAAAACAGAAATTGAACGGTTCACATTCCCTCGCCAAGAAAAAGAACCATTCCTTTGTCTGGCAGACTACTTGAAAACAGTTGACAGTGGGGAAATGGACTATGTGGCCTTCATGCAAGTTACTGCGGGTAAAGGGGTTCGAGACTATGCAAACCAGCTGAAAGAGCAAGGGAAGTTCCTAGAAAGCCATGCTTTTCAGGCAACCGCACTAGAATTGGCAGAGGGCTTTGCTGAACGTATTCACCAAGAAATCCGTGATCAATGGGGATTCCCGGACCCTACGGACTTCACAATGCGCGAACGGTTCGCTGCAAAATACCAAGGTCAGCGATTCTCATTTGGCTACCCTGCTTGTCCAAATTTAGAAGATCAAGCCAAACTCTTCGGACTGATCAAACCTGAAGACCATGGCGTCATCTTAACAGAAGAATTCATGATGGAACCCGAAGCCTCCGTATCCGCTATCGTCTTCGCCCACCCAGACGCAAGATACTTTAACGTGGAATAAACAAAAGTGGAAGGCGCCATGTAGCCTCGACAGGCGTTGGAGGGCTTACCAAAAAGGCGTTCTTTGCCTTTTCGGTAAGACCGAAACGTCCCGAGGAGGCTGGCGCCTGCAACTGGATGTATTCAAAAGCGGAGACGGCTGGTCAGTCCCGACAGGCACTGGAAGGCTTAAATTAAAGGCGCTCTTTGCCTTTACTTTAAGACTGAAGTGTCCCGAGGGGGTAGCCGTCGGAGCTGGATGTAACCAAAAGCGAAGACGGCTGGTCAGAGGCGACAGGCATAAGACGAAGATGCGGAGTGGCGCTTTTTGCCACGCAGCAGCTTTGACTTATGACCCAAGTCTCTAGCCGTCGGAGCTGGATGTAACCAAATGTGAAAGGCGCCGTTTAGCCTCGACAGGCGTTGGAGGGCTTACCGAAACGTTCCAAGAGGCTGGCGCCTGCAACTGGATGTAATCAAAAGCCGAGACCGCTGGTCAACTACAACAAGCGACGGAAATAGAATAATTATAGCAAAATAAAACCGCTGTCTCCGATTAATTGGAGACAGCGGTTTTCATTTCCTTGATGAACGATTAACGGCAGCAACCTCTGCGCCGGCCACATCCTCCGCCGCCCCACATTCCATGTCCATGTCCATGAGAAGGTCCTCTGCCTGGCATTATCATAGAGCCCATAACATCCTGAGTTGTCTCTGTATAATAATGTTGCGGTACCCCTACTACGTTATGGCGATTAACGTTCACAATCGGGTGAATATAAGGAATTTCTTGCGGAGAAAAGCAATCATTATAACGGTACTGTGTTGGACAAACGATTGGCTGCATCTGAAAACCTGGTTGTTGCCCCTGCATTCCTGGGAATTGTCCTGACATACCAGGATATTGTCCTTGATTCATCATCATTTTCTCACCTCCTATACCCTATTACATGCCAGCCTACAGAATTATTACGGGCTAGCGCCGTGGGGATGTGGAAATTTATTGATATCAATTAAAAAAGAGCAATCCTTCCGCCTATATTTGGCGGTCTGAATCGCTCCAATACTGCATTAACCACATTGACGAGGATTCACTGATCGATCATATCCTTTTGTTTTTTCAATTGACTCCAATTGCTTCATAATTAGTTTGCATTCATTTACTGGACATTGGGATGGAGCACCTTCGTCTACCATATTCAAAGAGCCTAAAAAGTCAAGATCACGACGCAAATCCAGCTCAGCCGGATTAACAAATTGACGACCCATACTTTTTCATCCTTTCTGTTGGATAGTTCACAAGACAAAACCAGCCAATTCACTACTGATCACACGCCATACTTTGATAAATAAAAATACTCCATATATTATATGTGCGTGAAGATTCTTAGGAATGGGTATAGTAGGATATAACCTATTTATTGAAGGAGAGAGTTTGTATGAATCGAAATCGAATTGTATTATTTGATGGCGAATGTAACTTTTGTGATGCGAGCGTACAGTTCATTATTAAACGTGATCCGTATCGATATTTTTCCTTCGCTTCCTTGCAGGACGACGTAGGGAAAGAACTTCGAAAACAATACCAGATTCCAGACAACGTCGACAGTTTAGTTTTAATCGAAAATGGGAAAGCGTATACAAAATCAAGTGCCGCTTTACGTATCGCAAAAAAGCTAGACGGACTCTGGCATTTAGCTTTCCTATTCATAGTCGTGCCGTCAGCAATCCGCAACCGCGCATATGACTATATTGCAACGAATCGTTATAAATGGTTCGGTAAAAAAGAATTGTCTTGTATGCTGCCGACTCCTGAAGAGCGCCAGCGTTTTATCGCGTAAAAAAGGCCTTCCGTTACCGGAAGGCCTTTATCATGAAGTCAATTGCTTATATTCCTCATCCGTAAATGCGCGTGATCGAGAAAGGAATCGTTTCCCTTCCACTCCTTCAAGCGAAAACATACCTCCGCGACCTTCCACTACATCAATGATTACTTGTGTATGCTTCCAATATTCATACTGGCTTTTCATCATATAGAAAGGCACATCGCCGATACGTCCTAACAATACATCTTGATCACCGATGAGCAGATCTCCTTCTTCGTAGCACATTGGGGAAGATCCATCACAGCAACCGCCTGACTGATGAAACATTAAAGGTCCATGCTTCTTTTTCAGCAATTCAATGAGAGCTAATGCTTCTTCTGTTGCAATTACACGGTCTGGCATGGGAATTCCTCCATTTCACGTCGGATCCTATAGACAGATGCGTTTTATTTCAATCAAAAGAATCCTTGCTTACTTTCATCGTAGCTCACTAGCATATTTTTCGTCTGCTGGTAATGAGCCAACATCTGCAGATGGTTCTCACGGCCGATACCGGATGCTTTATAGCCCCCAAATGCAGAGTGTGCAGGATATGCGTGGTAGCAATTTGTCCACACACGGCCAGCTTGAATGCCGCGCCCAAAACGATATGCTGTATTCATATCACGCGTCCAGACACCTGCCCCTAAGCCGTATAGCGTATCATTGGCAATTTCAAGTGCTTCTTCTTTATCTTTAAACGTCGTAACCGCCACGACTGGACCAAAGATCTCTTCTTGGAAAATACGCATCTTATTATCACCCTTGAACACAGTAGGTTTCACGTAGTAACCATCTTTCAAGTCGCCTTCCAGTTCGTTTTTCTCTCCGCCTGCAAGACATTCTGCGCCTTCTTGTTTTCCGATATCCATGTAAGACAGGATTTTTTCCATTTGCTCCGTAGATGCTTGTGCTCCCATCATTACTGAAGGATCAAGCGGATTTCCTGTCTTGATCGCTTTAACACGCTCTATTGCGCGCTCCATAAATTTATCGTAGATTGATTCTTGAATCAACGCACGAGATGGACATGTACATACTTCTCCTTGGTTCAGGGCAAACATGACAAAACCTTCGATTGCTTTGTCAAAGAATTCATCATCTGCATCCATGATATCCTCAAAGAAAATGTTCGGTGATTTTCCGCCAAGTTCTAATGTCACCGGAATCAAATTTTGTGATGCATATTGCATAATTAGGCGACCTGTTGTCGTCTCACCAGTGAATGCAACCTTGTTGATCCGAGGATTAGACGCCAATGGCTTCCCTGCTTCTACGCCAAACCCGTTCACTACGTTGAGGACTCCTGCCGGCAGCAAGTCTTCGATCAGCTCAACAAGAACTAAGATAGAAGCCGGTGTTTGCTCGGCAGGCTTCAAGACGACACAGTTCCCTGCCGCCAAGGCCGGAGCCAGTTTCCACACTCCCATAAGGATCGGGAAATTCCAAGGAATAATTTGACCCACTACGCCTAACGGCTCATGGAAGTGGTATGATACCGTATTGTCGTCAATTTGGCTGATTCCACCTTCTTGTGCACGAATAGCAGAGGCAAAATAACGGAAATGATCCACTGCCAATGGTAGATCGGCATTCAATGTCTCACGAACTGCTTTTCCGTTTTCCCACGACTCCGCAATCGCTAGCATCTCGAGATTTTCCTCAATACGATCTGCAATCTTCAACAAAATATTGGCACGTTCAGTGACTGAGGTTTTTCCCCACGCCTCTTTTGCTGCATGAGCTGCATCAAGCGCCAGTTCGATATCTTCTGCTGTGGATCTTGCTACTTGAGTAAAAACTTTACCCGTCACAGGTGTTGGGTTATCGAAATACTGGCCATTCACCGGCGCCGTCCATTTACCGCCGATAAAATTATCGTAACGTTCTTTAAAATGAACCTTTGCACCTTCTGAATTCGGATTTGCATATACCTTGTTTTCTGAAGCTTGTACCATACTGCGTCACACTCCCTATTCTCTTTATTTTGCTTGTATTCTAGTGCAATCGTTTTTGCACACAAAGCCACTATACGAATATCAAGAACACGTTATGCATAATGATTGCGCTTACATATGCTATTTTTATTCTATCTGAAAATTATATATCTTTCAACTAATTACTATTCAAATTAATACTGTCGTAGTGAATTTATCAATTTCATAGGTTGGTAAGGATTCATTAATAATTTGTTCATAACTTGGCTGTATGATGAAAGAAATACAAATGACAGGGGTTGTCAATATGGAAGGTAAAGCAGCAAAAAAGTTACTCTCTATTGTCGGTTCAGGTGTTGTAGGCTCTATGCTGACGCTTGGCGTTGTTGCCAACACCGATTGGTTAGGGTCTCCGAAGGAAGTAGAATCAGCAAATATAGATACTCCTACATATGAGGTCGAGAAGGTGTCCACTGCACCAACAGATTCATTGGCCGATATGGTAGAACAGTCTTCAAAAGCTATTGTTGGCGTAGTTAATTATCAAACGGCAGGCAATCGTTTTGCTGAGGCTGCGACAGAGCAAATGGCGGGCACTGGTTCCGGTGTCATCTACAAAATTGACGATAAATATGCGTATATCGTAACGAATAATCATGTCATTGAGGGTGCACAAAAGATTGAAGTCACATTAGATAAAGGCGTAAAAGCATCGGCAAAACTTTTAGGCACAGATGCACTGACGGATATCGCGGTCTTACAAATCGATAAAAAGTTCGCAACTACTGCAGTGACGTTCGGAGATTCAAGTTTATTGAGAGCGGGAGACTCCGTAATCGCGATCGGTAATCCACTTGGTCTTGATTTTTCCGGCACCGTAACAAAAGGAATCGTTAGTTCAGTGTCTCGTACATTGGACGTCAATACATCAGCAGGAACCTGGCAGACAGAAGTTATTCAGACAGACGCAGCAATCAATAGCGGAAACAGCGGCGGTGCTTTGTTCAATACGGCAGGTGAAGTCATCGGTATCAACAGTCTAAAAGTAGCGCAAAGTGGTGTGGAAGGAATAGGATTTGCTATTCCAAGTAATGAAGTGAAAACATTGGTCGAACAACTTACAGAAAAAGGACAAATCGAACGGCCCTATCTCGGAGTAAGTTTAGCGGACTTAGCGGAAATTCCCTATATGTATGTCAAGGATTTACCCGAAGCTGTCAAAGGCGGCGTGATGGTAACAGGAATAGAACCCAATTCTGCAGCAGATCAAGCCGGCTTGAAAGAACAGGATGTCATCACCGAGATAAATGGTGAATCAATTGACAATTCTATGGAACTGCGTAAATATCTATACTCCAAACTACAAATCGGCAACAAGGCAAACATCACTATATACCGTAATGGTGAAAAACAGCAAGTGAGTGTCAAATTTAGTGGTGGACAAATGAAATAATCGACGCAAGAGGCAGCTTTTACGCTGTCTCTTATTTGTTTATAGCACTACAGACAAACACGCGGCCAAAATACTCTTCATTGCATTTTCCACGTTTTCGTACTATTTTTAGATACAAAGATGCAAGGAGGTCGTACAATGAAGATTCTGGTGATTGAGGACAATGACAGTGTCTCTTCCATGATTAGATTATTCTTTGAAAAGGAAGGCATAGAAGGGGCGTTTGAAGCAAACGGGTTGGACGGTTATGAACGGGCGATCTCTTCTGCATGGGACTGCCTCATCATTGATTGGATGCTGCCGGATCTTGACGGTTTAACGATTTGCCACAAACTGAAGGAGCGCGGAATTGAAGTGCCAATCATTATGCTGACTGCAAAAGACGGAGAAGCGGATCAAGTGCTCGGCTTTGAGATGGGGGTTGATGATTATGTCACGAAACCGTTCAGCCCTCTCGCCTTGATGGCACGAATTAAAGCAGTGACACGCCGATATACACCAAAGGTACAGGATGATGCGGTTCCAATCCATACCTCCTATTTCCGACTGAACCCCAATACACGCGAAGTATGGGTACAAGACAGCTTGGTCACCAATTTGACGCCCAAGGAATTTGATTTACTTTATTTTTTCATTCGACATCCTAAACAGGTCTTCACACGTGACCAACTGCTCGATCAGGTGTGGGGATATGACTTCTATGGTGATGATCGTACGGTAGATGTTCATATTAAGCGACTCCGTTCGAAGCTGTCGCTGCCTGAACACCCATTTTTCCATACTGTCTGGGGAGTAGGCTATCGATTCGACGAAAGTGTTGTGACGAACCAGTGAAGATCAAAACCTTTTATCAACAATTGCTCAGCCACTTCAGTGTTATCCTCATCACTGTACTCGTGCTCAGCTTATCGCTGACACATTACTTGGAGACAGTCGTCTACGAGCAGAAAACAGATGAACTTAAGACGTACGGTCAAGCGATCCTAACTGACCTTAGACAAAGCACTCGCGGATCGAATGGAATTTTGAAGACCTACGGCCATGTCTTGGACACCCGTGCCATTCAATATAGTTTATTTGACGAACACTCTTCTATCGTTTATTCCACTGGACTGAAATCACCTTTAATTGAACTCAATCAAGAGGAATGGCATGCTTTGCAAAATGGTCAAACGGTAACTGTCAAACAAGAATTCAAACGATTTGATGAAGCAGTCACCTTTGTCCTGTTGCCGTATTTTGAAAGACAGCAGTTTGTCGGCGGTGTATTACTGACCTCCCCTATTACAGGGTCACGCGCCATTATTTCTCAAATGAATCACTACGTCCTTTATGCGACAGGCGCAGCTGTACTTCTAGCCCTATTGCTGAGTGGCTTGTTGTCGATGATTCATGTGCGGCGGATCCAAAGGTTGCGCCGAGCCGCAGCCGCTGTGGCAGGCGGTGATTATACCGTTCGTGTCCCGTCATCAGAATTTGATGAGATTGGCGAATTATCTAGGGATTTCAATGAAATGACCGACAAACTTGAGACTTCAATGAAGGAAATCGACACACTTGAAAAACGCAGACGGCAGTTCATGGCGGATGTCTCCCATGAACTGCGAACGCCTCTTACCACGATTCGCGGGGTGATCGAAGGGTTGCGTGAGCGAATGATTTCTGAAGATGAACAAGATAAAGCACTGCAGTTGGCACAGAATGAATCGAAACGACTGATTCGACTCGTCAACGAAAACTTGGATTACGAAAAGATCCGTGCCAATCAAATTCAATTGAATAAGCAGAGACTTCCTCTGAAAGAACTCCTTGAAATGACTGCCGACCAACTTGAACATGCAGCAGCTGAACGTGGAAATACCATTATAGTCAATGCATCCGATCAGCTGTCTGTCTTTGCAGATTACGACCGGCTCATGCAAATTTTCATCAATATCACCAAAAACAGTATCCAATTTTGTGAAAACGGGACGATTACTCTAATTGCCAAGGAAAACGAGAAAGAAACGATTATCGAAATCGCAGATACGGGAATCGGCATGAACCCCGCTGAAATCGAACAAATTTGGGATCGTTTTTATAAAGCTATCATTTCAAGAACTTCCACGCCGTACGGTGAATTTGGGCTTGGTCTTTCAATCGTCAAACAGCTTGTCCTTCTACACGAGGGCGTGATCGATGTACAGAGTGAAAAAGGCAAAGGTGCTCTCTTTACGATAAGATTGCCAAAAGTGGATACAACAGCTGTATTGGAATAAAATTGATGATTGTGAATGGCTACCTTTGATTCGAGTTCCAGAATTACAGTCTTGTTTATATTCATTATTTTATCTTAACGAAAAGTTCATAAATTAAAATGTTTAAAACAACCATATTTGTTGTTTTAAAACTACTTAATTTCATTGTTGAACACGAACAATCAAGGAATCAGGTAAAGCACCCTATAGAGAGAACTTTTTTCAAAGTGTCTGCCCTATAGGGTGTATTTTTGTTCTGTCTATAAACGGCAATAATTAGGTGTTCCCTATTCTTTCTTACTCGTCTGTCAATTTATGAACCGACCATACCGTACCGGTGTCGGTCCCTCCGCCAATGTTAAGAGAAATCCCCAAACCACTCGCTTCATAGAAGATCGCAATTTGGTCACCAGCATTCAAGTGCACATCCCCTGTTATAGTAACGGTCCCATTCCCTAAAACCGCTCGTAATGTTAGTAGCAGGGCTATATTGACATTCAATACCGGGAATAGACCTGAGATTAGATCACCCGTTATGCCTGAAGACCTTCGGATGACAAACGCCGGATCAATTCCAGCTCCTAAGTTTACGTTGAGCGCTGCAGTTGTAGTATAACTTAATACCGCATTAATCGTATATCTTCCGGTTGATGGAACGGTGTAAGTGCCGCTCGCTGCATCAAACCCATCTCCACTATAATACGGATCTGTAACGACCCAGCCTCCTAGCTGTTGGCTACCTGTGACCGTGGTCGGTGTTCTTCTTGCCGAGAAACCAACCCCCGCAACAGTAGGACCGGTTGCTCCTGTGGCTCCTGTTGGACCCGTTGCTCCTGTGGCTCCCGTTGCTCCTGTTGGACCCGTTGCTCCTGTGGCTCCCGCCGCTCCTGTTGGACCCGTTGGACCCGTCGCTCCTGTGGCTCCTGTCGCTCCTGTTGGACCCGTTGGACCCGTCGGACCTGTGGCTCCCGT
>NZ_FUYJ01000010.1:27229-151476 GCF_900167515.1 Sporosarcina newyorkensis
CCCGTCGCTCCTGTTGGACCCGTCGGACCCGTTGCTCCGGTTGCTCCTGTTGGACCCGTTGGGCCAGTTGGACCTGTTGGCCCCGTTGGACCTGTTGCTCCAGGCGGGCCTGGCGGACCGGTTGGACCAATGTTTCCACTAGGAATAATAGATGTGACTCTGCCCAACTTTGTGTCTAAAAGAAGTTCTTTCTTTATGACAGTAGATAACATTTCTTGTACTGAGTCATTTACAGCATATAAATCTTCAAGTGTAGCCGTTTGACTAAGGCCAGGTATGGTACCTAATGCATACTGAATTTTCTCCCCTTCTGCATTAATAATATGCGCAAGTCCAAGTTCTTCCATTGCTATCGATGCTAAAAGCAAATTGATTACATCGTTTCGATCAATGGTGATATTGGGAGTGATATTGGGAATATTCGGCTGGGACATATCAAAACCCCTTTCTTATTTTGTAGAACGTCATGCAGGAAAACCCTTCATGACGTTCTCTTGCATAGTCTATTCTCTGCAGAAGAAAGAGATTGTACAATTGAACTAGCAAAACAGAATCCACATGTAATTCTGCCTTTTAAAGATAAGAAAAGTCTTCTTGATCACTAAAATGAACTAATACCTCATTAACATTCCTTACGATTCATTAAAAGCTGGAAGAATTAACACAATCAAGTTTGTAACTACCCGATATCCCCTAACATAGGATACATAGCATCGCACCTGATTTTTAAGTGTATTTTAATGTAAAGGAGTGAATACGATATGTCGATGCCGAATATACCAAACATAACACCGAATATTTCACTGGATCGCTGTGAAACGATCGAGCTTTTATTGAATTCAATTGCATTAGAAGAAATCGCCTTATCTCATATTATGAATGCAGAGGCGGAGAAGCTCCAACTTTTTTTAGCGAAGCATTCTCGTTGCTTAGATGATGTTTGGAAAATGAATAATAGCATTAACAAAACTCTGAGAACCATCGTCAAGTCGCAGATGCTGTTACAGTTCAAACTGGAAGATGTATTAGAACTTGACTGTGACAGTTGTAAACCTCGCAGACCTTGCAAACCTAAACCCCAGCAATGTTGTCACAAATGTACGCCAGATTCGGAATGTCATTGTAATTGCTGCCCCGATAAAGAACACGGAAAATGTAAATGTCACTGAAACAGTCATCCTGTTTTGAAAGAGGCGATCATTATGAAATGCTTGGAATCAGGTTCCCAATCTGTTTTTTCAGAAAGCGAATCTCATTTTTTGAATGCAATACCTAAGTATTTTCAATTGCTGATCACTCATTTACGCACTCACGAAGGTTCCACTGAACGGAGTCAATCATTCAATCTAGAAACAACACTCATTTCTTCCTTGTCTTTGATTGAACATGCGCATGCTTATTATTTTCATCGCAAAGTTCTTCTAGGAGGAAATCAGTTTTTTCTAAGTGGCAGTACAGTACAATACGTGATACAACAGTTTCTTCAAGAGCTATGGAGTTGCAATTTTATTCATCTAGAGTGTAAACAGCATTGTGAAGGAATCCTCAATCAAATCCAATCTTACTATGATTGTGATTTCGTGATATTTATCACAAAGGCTCCTTCAGAAAAGACTGCTTGGATATCTGATACGATTTTGGATATTCGTTACTTTAAAGGAGATAGATAGATGGAGAACAATCCAATAATTAGTTTATGTATGATCGTTAAAGACGAGGAAGAGCGAATAGAAACATGTCTAAAAAGTGCGAGCAGCATAGCAGATGAGGTTATCATTGTGGATACTGGATCAACCGATCAGACGATAAAACTATGCCAGCAATTTGAGAATGTGAAAATTCTTCATTACGACTGGGATCAACATTTTGCTAATGCCCGAAACTTCGGCATAGACCACGCGCGCGGCGAATGGATTTTATGGTTGGACGCGGACGAGGAATTGGATGTACCATCTTGGGAAACAGTAAAAGAACAACTAGCACAGCAAGAAGAAGCAACGGTTATCCAATTGCCTGTCTTTAATTATGTCGGTGAACGTTTGCCGATCCAACCTGAACAGGTTTTTATCTATTATCAGCCCAGATTATTTCGAAACTCTAAAGGCTACCAATTTTTAAAGCGTATCCATGAAACCCTCAAATTGCCTACAGATGCCAACATCACATACTTACCGTCCAAAATTCATCATTACGGATATATCACAGAGATTGAAAAGAAGAAAAAGAAAGAAACTCGAAACATTGAATTGTTGCAGATAGATATAGATAAAATGGCAGAGGACCCATGGGTTGCTTACCATTTGGCAAGTGAATATTATCGTAGACAAGAATATACACAAGCATTTCAGTATATAAACCTGTCCATTTATTACTTTTTACAGAAACTGATCAAACCTCCCTCGATTCTCTATCGTTTAAAATATGCTATTTTAATTGAAACAAAAAGCTTGGACGGAGCATGGCCAAGTATCGAAAAAGCCATTGATCTCTATCCAGACTATGTCGATCTCCACTTTTTCAAAGGGTACATTCTCTTTGAAAAAGAAAGATATAAGGAAGCCTTAGAGGCATTCGGTAGATGTCTGGAATTAGGAGATGATCATAAAGAACATCTAATTTGGCAAGGCACCGGCAGCTACCGAGCAATGGAATACAAGGGTAAGTGTCTGAAAAAGATAGACCAAGGATTATACGATAAAGGCGGGAAAATTTGAAAAAAGTACTGTATATCGGGTGGATTGGTTATGAGAACCTAGGTGATGAATTGATGTATGATCTTTTTAAGGAGCATTTCGCTGTACTCGGTGAAGGGTATTCTTTAGATTTTGTGAATGTTGAAATGAGATATTTGCAAAACATTTCACCCTCCGACTATGATTTACTTGTTCTTGGCGGAGGGTCGATTTTAAACGGGCCCAATGCCACCATCTCGCCATATGTTATTGACTTTTTATATAATGCGGTAATGCTGAATAAAAAGGTGATGATGTGGGGCTCGGGAATTGACTGGTTGCCTAAGTCTTCTATCTCTTTATTAGAAAATCCACAGGGGCATTTCCCATTCAATATTCCGGACCTTACAAGGGAAAAATTTCGAACTGTATTCTCTCAAAGTATTTGGGCAGGTGTGAGGGGGCCGCTTTCGAAAGAAGTTTTCGATCGAATTGATCCATCCAATGGAATTGAAATTTCGGGGGATCCTGCATTTTTATTAAACCCAGAAAAAAAGAGGAAGCCAGAGCAAAAGATCATCGGAGTTAACTGGGGAACGAGCTTCAATAATGTTTACGGACAAGATGAGGAAGGCGTGGAAGACCAACTAGCCACAGCTTTACAATCATTAATCGCGCAAGGCTATAAGGTGCATTTGTATATTGTTTGGCAGAAAGATTTGGAGGCATCCATCCGGTTGTATCATAAAATCAATGATAGCGATAACGTAACGATGCCGACATTGTACGATCAGAACGAATTAATGGCACGAATGCAAGATTTTCAATACACCATAAATTTCAAACTGCATGCTAATTATCTTTCACTGGCTGCCCAAGTCCCGTTTATTGCTCTTGGGTATCGGTTTAAAATATATGACTTTATTAAATCTATTGAAGCGGAGTCATTACTAGTCGACATGGATTCCACAACCATAGCAGAGGATTTATTGCAGGCCCATGAACTAATTGTTTCTAACAAAGACATTTTGATGACTAAAATCGAGACACAGCGAAATTTATACGCAAAAAGGTTGCTTGAACCCTTTGCAGCTAAGCTATATTTACACTGATAAACAAATTAGCAGGGTCAAGATGTAAAAACGTCTTGACCCTGCTTTCATGCTATTTCGCGCGGTGTTCTTTAAAAAAACTCTCATTATTCATAATGACAGGATCCTTTGGACGGTATTGCTTTGCAAGAAGATTTTGGTCAATTGCAGCTTGGACATCTCCTGTTTTCCAATAACAAACGCAAAGCTGCAAATGTGGATACCAAGTGGAGAAGCTTTTATTCGTGAATCCCATGTCCGCTTCTGTTTCAATATCCACTGCTGTTTTATACCAAAAAATCGCCTTTTGAAAAAGACCTTTCTCTTTATATATGTCCCCTATTCTGCACGCTGCTTCGGGTCGAGGAATATCGTAGTTCATTGTGCTGACCAAAGCGGCCATCTCCTCTTTAGGCCGTTTTAAAACGCGATAGCAATCTGCCTTATACAAACAGGCACGAATGATATCCTCGACCCATCCTTTTTCCGTTGTCAAAAATTCGGTATACTGTTGGAGCGCTTTCTCGAAGTGACCATGATCCTTCAGTTCGTTTGCAAAATAAAAGAGGTCTCTAGGTGTAAATTCCTCTCCCGCTTCACGCCTTTTTTCATAAATGCGCAAATTCCTGCCCTTAGATTGGTTCTTCTTTTTCTTGTCGGCTTTCCTGTGAGTGACAGAGATATCTGACGCAAGAATATTTCCGCTTATAAGCAGCACTTCATGGACAGGTCCTACCCATTTAAAATCACGCACCCTTTTGACAAGCCTATTTCTTCGGAATGAAAAAGATGGATTTCCATACTCATCAAAGGCCACATGATATAACATTGAGACCACATCAACGCTCGGATCCAAGCTCTCTTTTAAACGAGCCAACTTCTCTCCGTCACTCTTAAGCAATACATCATCCGCATCCATCCATAAAATATATTCCTTTGTAGCTTGTTGAAACGCAAAATTCCTAGCAGCTGAAAAATCATCAATCCACTCAAAATCATAAATTTTGTCTGTAAACTTTCTTGCGATTTCTTTCGTCCTATCGACAGATCCTGTGTCAATAATCACGATTTCCTCACATAAATATGCCACGCTATTCAAACACTGCTCTAACACTTCTTCTTCATCTCTTACGATCATGCATAAACTAATCATATTAGTCTCCTTTTTATTATGTTCTTTCATTATATGTACTATATTAGCAGCAGTGTTGGGTTATTAAACTGAGGAAAATACGTCAAAACAAGTACCGGATCCCTACGCAATTTACAGAACAGACTGGAAGGATGCAACAAATGAAAACACCTTCTTAAAAGACTTCTTCTTTCACTATAACTGTCATTGCGCAGGGGATGTCCATTCTTAATTACACGTCATATAACGCCAATAATCATCACCTAAGACACCTGATAAGTATGCCAGCCCTTCGCTTTCCGACTGACGTATAGTCCACCAATCACCGTCACCAAGCGATAGATAAATCTCATGATGGGGAGCGTCGTTATGATAACCAACCAAATCGATATTTCCTTCACAATCCAGATGACCCTTCACTTCATAATGGATGGGTGGAGAAACTGTCAGTGGATTCCCGACATCATGCACTATCTCAAAATTGATCTCTGACGGCTTCCCTTCCAAACGTTTGATTTCAATATCTTCCAACGATGCATGACCATGACGCTTATAGCTTTTCAAATAATTCATGCCAATAGATGGACCGACAGCCTTCGTAAATTGAAGTGAGCTTTCTTCAATATTGAATTCACCTCGCATATCCACTCGCGTCCGATAACTTTTCCCTTCTGGATCGAAATCCCGGTCATCACCAGCGAAGTATGGCAACGGAGACAAGAGATTAGGATTTTTCAGGATATCTTCTTTTAAAAATGTAGTATAGCGAAACTTCCACCGATCTATTTCTAGCACCTTTTTACGCTTTGCCACCGGTTGCAATAAGTGATCCCGACAATTCACTCGTATTGAAAACGTATAGCTTTCCTCCGTCGGCTTGTTCTCTGAACTAGGCGGCATCACTACTTCAAATGCTTTCGATACGATCGACTTACTGACATTCATTTGCTGATTGCTGTCAATTAGTGGACGAGTACCCAAAACACTATATGTAACCGCCTCGGACATGCTTGATTCTCGATCGATGAAGCGGTTATTCTCTACGGTATCGAGATATATTCCATTACGGTAAATATCGTATTTTTCTACGCCTTTAATTCGCTCCCAAGACAAAGCAATTTGTGACGAAGCCGCAATTGTTGTGATGACCAAACGTTGTAGAGGATGTTCGTCTTCCACCCTGCTCGTTAAAGCAGATGTTTGAATCACTATGACGTCTTCTACTTTTTCGTCTTTTACACGTTCAATCGTATATTGAAATGGGTGTCTTGAATCGAGTTCTCCGTCAGTAAATTCAGCAACAGTCCCTTCATACAACTGCCGTTCATTTTTATAGACCCTATAGTACCCTCCTGTATCACTCCAAACAAACGATAGCTCCCCCAATGAATGCTTCATACTTTGAACTTCGAATAATGGCTCCATTTTTCATCTGCTCCTTTTTATTCATTTCATATCAATCGACTGTTTCATTTCAGACACTTATGCAACATTGGGCATATGTGTTTACCTACTTCTTCTATGTGTTATCTATCATTTTTATACAATTCATTCTGCTCATCCCAGTATCGTTTTATCCTTCTGTAAATATATGCTACAATCAATATGTCTGATTCATATTCACCACTAGGGGAGCCCGGTTTAATGGGCTGAGATGCATTTACCGCAAACCCTTGGAACCTGATCTAGTCATACTAGCGAAGGGAAGTGGGTAGTTATCGTACCCAACAGCCCATTTCGAATGGGCTTTTTGTATATATACCTTTATAGAGAGGAAGAGAAACATGCCGCTTATTCACCAACTTCGCAAGGAACAACCACTGGTTCATTGCATTACGAATATCGTAGTAGCGAATTTTCAAGCGAATGGTCTATTAGCTATCGGAGCCTCTCCTGTAATGGCTGATGCAATAGAAGAAGCAAAGGATATCGCAAAAGTTGCCGATTGTAGCATTCTGAATATCGGGACGTTGAAGCAACAAACAGTAGATGCAATGATTTTGTCAGGCAACAGTGCCCGCGCAGCGGGAAAACCTGTTGTGCTGGACCCGGTCGGTGCAGGCGCGACTCCCTTCCGAAAAGCTTGTGTACTGCAAATCTTAGATGAAGTGGATGTTACTCTGCTTCGATGTAATGTCGGAGAATTGGCTGCTATCGCAGACATCCCCTGGAATGCAAAAGGCGTAGATGCAGGAGAAGGACAAGCCGACGTAGAGGGAATCGCAAAAATCGTTGCCTTGAAATATGCATGCTTAGTGGCTGTATCTGGAGAAATTGATATCGTTACTGACGGCCATTCCACGTTATCCATTACTGGGGGACACCCTATGATGACGAATATTACGGGTACAGGTTGTTTACTCAGTTCCGTAGTAGGAGCATTCTTATCAATCGGGAGCGAACGTCCTTTAGAAGCAGCAGCGGCGGCACTCGCATTTTATAAACGTGCAGGCGAAGAAGCGGCCAAAGTTTCTCATGGGCCAGGTGATTTTGCTATGAACTTTTTGAATGCATTATATACATTGGATCGCAAAACCAAAACGTACTTAGTATAACTACGAGTAAGGGGGTTTTTTCATTGACAGTAAAAGTAGCATTGACTATTGCCGGTTCAGACAGCGGTGGCGGTGCTGGAATCCAAGCCGATCTAAAAACGTTTCAAGAGCTCGGTGTATTTGGCACATCCGCACTTACTGCCATTACCGCCCAAAACACACAAGGCGTTCATGGTGTTTATCCAGTACCAGTAGAAGGCGTAGTAGCTCAAGTACGTGCTGTACTGGATGATTTTGAAGTGAAAGCCTGTAAAACAGGTATGCTATTTTCTACAGAAATTATAATGGCTATTGCTTCTTTATTGGAAGAATACCCGCCGATTCCTCTCGTGATTGATCCTGTCATGATTGCCAAAGGTGGTCAATCATTATTACTGCAAGAAGCGGTCCAAGCGATGAAGGAAAATTTAATCCCAATTGCCACTATTATTACGCCCAACATTCCGGAAGCCGAAGTACTAACAGGCATGAAGATTGTAACGGATGAGGATATTCAAGAAGCGGCGCAAATCATCATCGAGCTAGGTGCAAGAGCCGTCATTATGAAGGGCGGCCACCGCAACGATGTGCTCGAAGCAAAAGATTATTACGCTGATTGTGAAGGTCAATCTTTCACCATGACAACGCCTTGGGTACAAACAAAAGATACCCATGGTACAGGCTGTACGTTTGCAGCTGCTTTAACCGGTTTTATCGCAAAAGGCTATTCCTTGTCAGATGCCGTTGCAGAAGCAAAACAATTTATCCAAGCTGCGATCGAAGACAGTCTACGCATTGGTTCTGGGCATGGACCGACGAACCACTGGGCATATAATCGTTTAAAGAAGGAGATGCACTAATGCGGAATGCAGAAGTGAGAAAAGCTTTGAGTCTTTATTTTGTGATGGGTACCCCAAATACTGCAACGAATGGGGAGCAAGAAACGCTGGACATCTTAGAGGCAGCTCTTCGTGGGGGTATTACTTGCTTCCAGTTGCGCGAAAAAGGCGAGAATGCTTTGAAAGGAGAGGCATTGGTCGGTTTCGCGAAAAAATGTCAGGTATTATGTCGTCAGTTCCATATTCCTTTTATCATTAATGATGATGTGGATCTTGCCTTGGCCATTAATGCAGACGGCGTCCACGTTGGCCAAGACGACGAGCAAGCTGGCATTGTCCGAACGCGAATCGGTCCAAGTAAATGGCTAGGTGTCTCTACCCATAACGCAGAAGAAGTACAGCTTGCTCAAGCAATCGGTGCTGACTATGTAGGCATTGGTCCGATCTATCCGACAGCGACCAAACTAGATGCCTCTGCTGTCGTTGGCCCTGCGCTTATTAAGGAAATCCATACAGCTTTTCCTGATATGCCGATTGTAGGGATCGGGGGTATTTCTTTGGCGAACTTCGGTCCCGCTTTGCATGCAGGCGCGGATGGCATCGCAGTGATTTCTTCTATCGCATCTGCTGAAAACCCTTCAGCAGCAACGCAAACCTTTTCTGAATCAATACGAGCCATTAAAAATTAAATTTTATATATCTTTTGCACCCAAAAGAGCTATGGAGAATTTTTCTCCATAGCTCTTTTATCGACATACCGAGAAACATTTGTCGATTTCCCGGGAAATTAAACGAATAATTACTTCTTCGCTTGCTCGTAGTAGCTCTTCATTTCCTCTTCCAGTACCATGTTTCCACCCGTAGACCATACAAGGTGTGTAGCTTTCGGAGAATTTGCTGAAGAGATATCCGACTGTATAGTTTGTATAGGACCTGTCATCCCTGCGAGTGCAGATGGTTCTAGCCAAATATCTTCACTGTCTGCTAACTCTTTTAATAATTTGAACAAAGTACGATCTTCTACTGTATAGCAGCCTGCTAAGAAAGGTTCCACTGTTTTTCCGACAAAAGCTGAGGCTGTTCCAACTGCTAATCCATCAGCCGCTGTTTTATTATCCAAGCCAAAATCAGCAACTGAAATTTGATCGTGTAATCCTGTCATCATGCCAATCATCATACACGGAGAATGGGTTGGCTCTGCAAACAGGCAATGTACATGATCTCCAAATGCAAGTTTCAATCCGAATGCGACACCGCCAGGTCCACCGCCTACTCCACAAGGTAAGTAAACAAAAAGAGGATGCTCCCCGTCGACCCTAATATTTTGTTCTTTCAGCTGGACGGCTACACGCTCACCTGCAACCGCGTATCCCATGAAAAGATCCGTTGAGTTTTCATCATCTACAAAGTGACATGTTGGATCTGCTTCCGCTTGGCGTCGGCCTTCTTCCACAGCTTTGCTGTAATCATCTTCATATTCTACGACATGGACACCTTTAGAACGCAATAAATCTTTTTTCCACGGCTTTGCGTCTGCTGACATATGCACCGTGACGTCAAAACCGAGTTTCGCACTCATGATGCCAATACTGAGTCCCAAATTCCCTGTCGATCCAACAGCGATTTTATGGTTTGCAAACAACTGACGAAATGCCGGTTCATCGAATTGACTATAGTCTTCTTCAGCATTTAGCAATTGATGTTCAATTGCTAATGTTTCCGCATGCTTCAGGACTTCATAAATACCGCCTCTAGCCTTTATAGAACCCGAAATAGGTAAGGCGTTATCTTGTTTTAATAATAGCTGACCCGGAATGTCGATTGCATAAGATTGTTCAAGTACGTGCTTCATATTAGGAATAGGAGTTAATGGCGATTCAATAATGCCCTGATTTGCAGCGGTATCTGGAAACACCCTTTCCAAGTAAGGAGCGAATCTTGCCAACCTTAGACGTGCATCTTCCACATCTTCTTTTGAAAGCTTTGTATGATTAAGAGCTGTCTTAATAGGTTCTACTAATGGGTTGCGCCATAAGATTTCCTTCTTCTCCATTACTTGTTCCAATAAAGGCTGCTTAGCCAGCCATTCACTTTGTGCAAGATTCTTCATTCCATCATTCGCTCCTTTTAGTAATTATTTGAACCAACCCTTTTCTTGAAACATCGAGATGGCTTCAATACGATTTCGCACGCCTAATTTATCCAATATAGTCGATATATAATTGCGAACAGTGCCAGGGGACAAAAACAATTCTCCTGCTATCTGTTTCGTTGTTTTTCCTTCGGATACCAGTTTCAACACTTGACATTCACGTTCTGTCAATGGATTTTTTTCATCATCTTTCATGTCAAAAGCCAGATCGATTAATTCGGGAGCATAAATTCTACGCCCTTTGATGATAGAATGAATCGACTTCACAAGCTCTTCAATGGGATTATCCTTCAGCAAATACCCTCTGACACCCGCATTTCGTGCCCGCTCAAAATATCCCGTTCTTGCAAACGTCGTCAATATGATGATCTGACACTCTTCATCTTGCAGCTCTTCTGCAGCGTCTAAGCCTGTCTTGATCGGCATTTCAATATCCATGATGCAAATATCAGGTTGTAGCTCTTTAACCAAGTCCACTGCTTCTTGACCATTTTTGGCCATTCCGACTACATCCATATCTTCTTCTAAATTGAGTAACGACCCTAATGCACCGAGCATCATCCCTTGATCTTCTGCTATTACAATGCGGATCATAATCTATCACCCTTCCTTTATTTGTTTTAAGACAGCTGGAACAGTGATCATAACCTGTGTCCCTTCCCGACTAGTTATAGACAAACTGCCATTTACAAATTCCAGACGTTCTTCCATACCATCGAGACCGTTCCCCGGAAGATTTACGCCATTTTGTGCTATCCCAATTCCATTATCCTTTACACTAATCGTAAACTCTTTTTCCGTTCGCTCAAAAACGATGCAACAATATTTCGCATAGCTATGTTTGACGACATTATTAATCGCTTCTTTTAAGCACATAACCAATACATTTTCCACAATGGGCGACATGTCTGGAAAGTTCGGATCTCCTTCCAGTTCGAGTTCGATTTCTGCCGCTTTCAATAATTGCCTGACACGGACTAGCTCATCTTTCAACTTTACACGGCGCATACCGCTAACTAGTACACGGACTTCTTTTAAAGCAGTGCTGGAGATTTGTCGAATATCGTGAATTTCTGTTGCAGCAGCTTTAGTGTCTCGTTCCATCAAACGTACAGCCAGGTCACTTTTCAATCCGATCATGGACAGTTTCTGGCCAAGCGTATCATGAAGATCCCTTGCAATTCGCTCACGTTCTTGGACAATAGTCAACTCTGAAATACGTTGTCTTGCTACTTCGAGCTGATCTTGCAGTCGATCGCGTTTCTGACGATTGTATAAATTAAAAGGCAGTAACACGACACCGATTACTGAGATAATAATAAAATGGATTTGCGGAAGAAATAGATCAATCTCGATGAAAAAACCTGCCACGATTGCACCGATTAAAATGGCAATATGTAGACCGTAAATAATGAAAAACCCAACAGTATTGCGGATATTCCCAATGAAAAATGCAATGAAAATCGATAAATATACATAACCGAACAATAAAGTCATCAGTACCGTAATTACGATTTCAAAGCTTATCCACATATACATGAGACCGCTCTTAGATTTCACGGAAAAATAGTAGGAGAGGAAAAAGAATACTAACAGCGTCACCCCGATCGTTAAATCCACGGGTGAAGCGCTTCTTAAAATATAGAAGAAAGGTAGTATACAAAATACAACCCATGCATAAATGCTGAGCCATGGGCTTTTCGGAAAAATACTATACCAGCTGCGCATAGGGTCTCATCGCCGTCCTTTTCATTTCATTGTAACAAATATTTCTGTTCTTCGCCCATTGCACCTGTTTTCTCCAAATCCGTGACATTGGCTGCAGGCTTAGATCAACAGGATGTTGATCATGCAGGCGCTGGCACAGCATGTAGTGGCCTTAGCCTGAGTTCCCCGTTCAGCAAACGTTTGAACACCGGCTGATTAAAGATAAAAAAGGCGGAGAAGGAAATCCTTCTCTCGCCAATTCACTCAAGTCGCGTGCGTTTCGGTTTTAGATCAATCGCTAACTTGTTTTTTGTTATAGATTGTTTTGCTTCTTTAAATGTAATGAATGTTTTATTAGCTGGATCGTACAAACGGTAGCGTAATGACTCCAAGCTAGTTTTCAATGTGATCGTAGTTGCATTATGCAATGGCGGTGTCAATTCATGCGCCATTTCAAGGTTGTAATTTGGTACACGTGGAGCTAAATGATGCACGTGGTGGAAACCAATGTTCCCCGTCGCCCATTGTAGAACACGTGGCAATTGATAATAAGAACTACCTTCTACAGCAGCTTTTACATAGTCCCAGTCAGATTCCTCTTCAAAATAAGAATCTTCGAATGTGTGCTGAATGTAGAACAGCCAAATCCCAAGCATAGCAGCCGTGAACATCATCACTCCTTGAATCAACAGAAATGCCTGCCAGCCAATGAGCCAAATCAATCCGCTGTACACCAACACAAGAATTACATTAATCAGATACGTGTTTATACGCTCTTTCTTACGCGCATCTTTGCGATTAAAACGACCTGCGATCAAAACTAAATACAATGGTCCTAATCCAAACAATACAAGAGGATTACGATAGAAACGATAGCCAAGACGTTCCCATTTAGAAGCTTGTGCATATTCTTCCACTGTCATTACCCAAATATCGCCTACTCCGCGTTTGTCCAAGTTCGAACTAGTCGCGTGGTGGATAGAGTGCTCTCTTTTCCACTTTTCATAAGGAAATAATGTCAGGACGCCAGTGATTGTTCCAACAATATTATTCGCTTTTTTATTGCGGAAGAATGAACCGTGCGTACAGTCATGAAAGATAATAAACGTGCGGACTACGAAGAATGCAGCCACGATTGAGACGGCGATTGCCAAAACAACAGAAACTTTCAAGCTTTGATATGCCAAGAACCATAAAATAAAAACAGGTGGTATCGTGTTCAGCAACTGAATAGTACTTTTCTTCAAGTCAGATTTCGCGAAAGGCGCGACATCTTTATGCAACTGCTTCGTTTTCTCTTTACTCATGTTTTGTTTTCCCTCCTAATGGGATTGCTAGTGACTTAAGAATAACTTTTATCGGCAAGGAGGGGTAGACATATATGTCATGACTTTGAGATGACAAATGTCATATCGAATTTTGATAAAATCCTAATCTAAAAAGCGTACTCCTTTGTGGAGTACGCGTCCTACTTCTTTTTATCCGCCCATCAAGCATAATGCTCTTGGATCGCCTGGGTAATAGCAGGTTCTCGGATAGAATAATGGGTTGCCTGCCAAACTACATTTCCATTCTTCATCAAAAATAGTTGTGGTGATTCGTGGCGAATTTGCATATCCCGCTCGATTTCCCGAGATAGCGGCTTACTTTTTTGGACGATCAGATAATACTTGGGCAAATCTGTTTCAACACGCTGAAATGCGTCAAATGCAGCTAAACTGATTGGACAGGTAGAACTATGCTTCATTAACAGGATAGGTACTTCATTGGATTGATCAAGAAGATCATCCCATTGTTCTGTCGTAAAGATTTCATGCATATGGCAACACTCCTTTTTACTAGTATACCTCATCTCACTTCCACGGAAAAAGTGATTGAGCTCACAAATTCCGACCTATCACTGTACATTTTTTTTGCAATCCTTCACAATATAGTTACTATAGAAAGGATGTTATGGAACGTGTGTGACCTCTCACTTCGCCTATTGCTCACTTGGATTGCCAGTTTGATTTTGATGGGTTTATTTGTTTTTGTCTCTGCTGCTATTCACTTACATACGATCACTAGTTTTGATGAAGTGATTATCGCTTTCGTGCAAGGCTCTGAAGTTCCCTGGCTGACGGCCACGATGAAGGCTTTCACAACCATTGGCTCTACCGGCATCGTCGCACTCATCTCCTTCGCTAGTTTGGCGATCCTACTATGGAAGCGTCACCGCGCACAAGCTGTTTTACTAGTCGCGGTTATTGGCGGTACAGGAATTCTGAATCAAGTCCTGAAGTTCATCTTTAAACGAGAACGTCCAGAATTCCATCGTTTGATCGATATTGGGGGATACAGCTTTCCGAGCGGTCATACGATGATGGCATTTAGCTTGTATACCATCATCGCTTATATTGTTTGGCGCAACCTGCGGACTTCCTGGAGCCGTGCAGCAATTATCACAGCCGCTGCATTGATGATTATGATGATTGCGGTTAGCCGAATCTATTTAGGCGTACATTTCCCTAGTGATATTGTCGGGGGTATACTGGCAAGCGCTGTCTGGGTAATAGCTTCGATTGCCGTTTATCAACGTTTCCAACGTAAAATGCTAAGCGCTTGGAAAGAGTCCGGGGTTAATTGAATTTTGTTATAAAAGGAATGACTGTATATGTGGAAAGAGTTTAAAGAATTTGCGTTTAAAGGAAATATTTTTGATTTAGCTATAGGCGTTGTTATTGGAGCTGCTTTCAGTACGATCGTATCTTCACTTGTCGATAACATCATTGGACCGATTATCGGTATATTATCGGGTGGTCTAGATTTCTCAGGATTGAGCTTCGAATATAAAGACGCAGAGATCATGTATGGACTGTTCATTCAATCAATTATCAATTTCATGATCGTGGCGGCTTCACTCTTCTTATTCCTTCGGTTGCTCATCAAACTGAAAATAAAAAAAGAAGAACCTGTCGAGGAAGAGCCTGAAGAAAAGCCGTTAGACATTAAGGAAGAATTACTGACCGAAATTCGAGATCTATTGAAAGAGCAAAGATAAAAGAAGATGTGTAGAAGGCGGTCAATCCGCCCCTGCACCCCCACCTCCGTCACCTCCGCCTCCGCCAGAGTATACACCGCCTCCATCGTATGACGTTCCACCCGAACTGTCTGCTTGCACTTTTAGTGACGGTCCCCAATTAGAATATACAAATTGCAGCGGATCTTCAGGCAACATGAATAACGTTGCCAACGCTGTTGTCGCCGTTCCTACACCTGCTAATTGAGGCAGTTTCTTTTTAGAAGGTTTAAGCAAATAGGCTCGAATCAAAAATTGTTGCTGTTCTTCCTCTGACAATCCTTCAGGCATGCCATATTTCATCTGCCTGCGAAACTTATTCATGCTCATCTTTGCATAGAGTGCTGTCTTGGAACTAAGTATAGTCTTTGGAATTAAGTAAAATGCGATAAATGCCACTATAATAAAAATACTTAAAGCCGTTACTAACTCTCCATACTCTATAGAATTAACTAAAAATAACAACACGACGAAATAGATAATCGACGGCCATTTTTGGATCTTTTCTTTGATGCTATAGAGGGCTATGAAGAAGAAAATTGCCGGTAACACTAGGTTCCAACCCCACTCTTCATCACCTGTTACATAAAAAGCCCCAGCCGCTACAAAGCCAGTAACGATTAAAATTGAAAGCTTTAAAAGGTATGAAAGCCGTTTGGACAATGTTCCCGAATCCACTAGTAACTCCTTAACTTCTTCATGCCATTTTCCATGTTCTACTTCAAATGCATGCTGTTTTCTCAAAGCTGCTTTGGATTCCTTACCTTCCGCAATATCGTGCAAATGAAACTGTCTTTGTGATTTCCGTATCTTAAATAACCACGTCACTAGTGTACGTTCAAACTCTGATAGTCCGCTTCTTCCCTTTAACAAATGAAATTGCAGCGACTTTGGAGGCGAGCCCGGATGGTCTAGAAAACGGTCAGCACTGTCCGCCAACTCTACATCGACCTCCCCTTTATCGACTAATGAAAACAAACCCGCCAAGAAACTGCTTCTAAACCAACTGCCGGAATGGTCTACAAAGCTGAGGTATAAAGGATCTGTCTTCATCACATAGTCGACACTTCCAAAATATCCACGGCCAGGTGAACGCATCCAGATGAAAAAAGCTGCGAACAGCCCGAGAAGGACACTTAAAACTAGGGCAATCTTTTCGAGGTTCGGAATCTGCGCAGCCTTCCAAGCCTCATGCTCTGCCTTTTGTTGTTCTTCTGCCATTACTTCTTCCAATGGAATTGGTGCCTCACCTTTATTCTGAGCTGTCATTATAGATGAAGGAAACAGCATTCGTGTCGCTGTCAGGGTATTTGCTTTAGATACAGGCGTGTAAAACTGAATTCCATTTTCATGAACAACTGGCTCTTCTCCGTTAGAGGCCTGTAAATAGCCATGAAGATTTTGTTCACTTACGCCTTCCGGCAAAATAAAGGAAATCTGCAATTGTTTCATATCAATATTATGATTTGAACCCTTTTCGAAAAGGGTTAATTGCAGATCACTGTATGTATCATATGAAACTACCGCATTTTTCATGTAATAAATATACATTACTTGAATCGTTCCATCTGTTTGTGCTATTTTCGTTACCCAATTTTCTTTGTTTAATGAAACAGGAAGTCTGTGCATCTTACTTTCATCGACAAAGCCCACTTCCGCATGACCGTCTTGTACTTCAAATGCTTTGAATCCTGAAATTTGCTGTCGATGCTCAGCTGGAAAAGCTCGTGTCAGCTTTGTAAAATCTCCGTCAAATGAATAGGTGAATAATTCATTCACCAGCATCGTGCCGTCGCGATCAATCCATCCTCGGATCTGAACTTCATCTATCGAGTACGACTTCGCTGCTACCGAACCAATCGGCAGCCCTACAACTAATAAAAATACGCATACTGCGAAAATTCTCTTCATAACAACCCCTCCGCCACCAGTCTGTTGAATTGCTTACGAACCAAGTCATGCAACAGTTTCATCCACTGGTAAAGTTAGGAGTTAAGGGGGTAGTATATGCGGAAACAACTGTCTATTTTCCCACGGAAATGATCTATGCCTACAGTCGCACAGCCGACACAGTTGTCCGGTGAACGCCATTGCAACGCACCTGCCTAGGTGATACAATAAAAGGCAGGATACTGATTAAAGGAGTGAATATTCATGTGGTTCATCTACATCATGTATGCGTTGTTCGCATTTATTCTCGGTGGAACAGTACTCGGCCTAGTTCGTACATTCAGTAGCGATAACTAAAACAAACAGCAGTGAATGAATTGGTAGTTACCATTTCATCTCCTGCTGTTTTTTGTTTATGCCCGAAAAAGAGAAACTAACCAAGAAGTCGCATCCATTCCATACACGTCGCGAATCTCGTCGATTTCCTTATGAGCCAGAATCCGTCCTTCCTTTAACACAATTAGCTCATCCAGCAGCGGTTCCACTTCTTTAATCTCATGCGTGGACATCAATACGGTTTGCCGTTCGGTATCTGTAAAGCGAATGAGACCTTTCGAGATATCTTCGCGAACCATCGGATCCAAGCCCGAAAATGGTTCATCCAATAAATAATAATCCACTTCCCGACCGAGTGTAACTGCAATTTTGACACGTCCCCGGTTTCCCTTCGACAGCGTACTGATTTTGACATCCAACGAAACTTTCAGAAAGTCTGCAATCTCTTTCGCCTTCTTTAGTTGAAAGTCTTCAAACTGCGAATCATAAAATTCAAATAACTGGCCCACTGTGAAATATGGATAAAACAAATCGGTATCTGGCATATAAGCAATTTTCGCTGCAACTCTTCTTGTAATCGTCTTTCCATCTAATGCAACCACTCCTGCATTGGGTGACAGTAAACCTGCCATCAACTTGAGCACGGTCGTTTTCCCGCTTCCATTTTCACCAACTAAGCCGATGATTTTCCCTTTTGGCAACGCAAGCGTCACTCCGTTTAGTGCGTGCTTAAAACCATAACGCTTTGAGACAGTTTGCAATTCAATCATCATTCCCACCTCTTTTCGACAGATAGTTGACCATTTCATTCGTCGTAAATCCGAGAGCCTCTACATTTTGGATAAATGACTGCACGAGCTGCTCCTTCATCTCTTCACGAAGCTCCTCAATCCGCTCTTTATTCTCTGTCACGAATGATCCCTGCCCCCTTCTTGTCTCCGTAATCTCCATTTGTTCCAATTCTTTATACACGCGCTGCATCGTATTGGCATTGACACCGACTGCAACAGCATATTCTCGAACAGATGGCAGTTTCTCTCCAGCTGCGAGTGCCCCACGAATGATGTCACCGATAATATGATCGATGAGCTGCTGGTAAATGGGTTTATCCGGAAGAAACTTCATGCTCATCTTCACAACCTCACTTTCTTCTCAAACAACCTCGATCCAGCAGCCACTAATAAATAGCTGAGAACCAAGTAAAACAACAGACTTCCTATGGAAAATACGATTCCGTTCGGCACAAATCCTGTAAAAAAATAACTTGTTTGTTCATTATAAAAAGATTCATTCGTTAATCTCAGCGGCACTAATGTACGAAGCCAGTTAAAGAAGTTGTTTATCCTGAGGACTTCCCATAAAATACTTGCAACCACGAAGAGAAACCCTGTAATTGGTACAGCAAAGAAACTTGTTCGGCACCGCAACACTTGATATACGCTCCAGAAGAAAAACCCGATAGTCATAACGAAAATCAATTTCAATGAAATTGCCAGTAAAATGCTAACCAATGCCAAAAACCCTTGCCAAGCGGAGGAAACGGTCCAATCTTCTAAGAAATAAAGTGTAACTCCTAGCAATGCTCCTCCGAAAAACAATGTAACAATTGATGTACAGGCAGCGAACAGCGACTTTGCTCCGACTAACTGCAACATAGATCTTGGAGAATGCAGCCACATTTCCAGGCTTTTCATTTCCTTCGTCAAACTTACGGACAAAATCCCAGCACCCATAAAGGTATAGAAAGCAAACCAGGTTCCACCTAGCACATATGTGTTTTCATACAATTTACCTGGAATGCCTACGAGGTTGCTGATTAATGAAGGTACCACTAAAATTACCAACACGTTCAGCAAAACAACCCATACCACCGTCCACTTCAACAAAATCCATTCTTTCTTGAACAATCCGCGCCATGTAGAATCCATTCTCATAACCTCACCTTCTTTTCAAATAGCCAAGCGGAGGAAACAAAGAGAAACGCTAGGAATCCGACTACTACAAAGATCTGCCCTGCATATAGCGCCATAGTACTTTGAGCAAAATAAAAATTTCCTACTGAGATATTTCTCGAGTCAGTATAAGTGGAAAATTGACCAAGATGAACAATCTTTTGATACAACTTGGATTCCAGTGCTGTCTGAAATAGCCACATCAAAATGAATAGAACAATCAGCCAGATGAAGAAAGCTCCCCGGCGAACATATGACTTGATCACTCGGTAGACAACTGCAAGAAATAAGCCAATCAGCATTAAACCGACTGCTCCTAAGAAAACCGAAGAGATGAAGGTATACATCATTCCGATAAACTTTGCCACCCCTACTTCTGTAATAGAAGCGTCAAAAATAGAGGCATATAGAGCAAGAGTAACGCCTGGGACAATCATGCTGACGAACCCAATGACTGAGGCAAACACCGTTTTACATCCAAACAATTGGTAGATGGTTTGAGGGGAATGCAGCCACACATCCGGTCGGTTCCATTCTATCCATAAGCTATTCAGCAATAAAGACACTGGGACGCACACAACGATTAATGTCATCATCATCAACGAAATACCGAGCATAAATGAAACCACTAATTTGCCTTCAACTAAAAATGACAATGCGGATGACGAAACAATGATCAACAAAATGGCTATAACCGTCGTTGCGGAAAGCCAACCTCTCATCATCTGCCATTCCTTTTTCCATAACCCTTTCCAAGTCTTCATATTCTAATCATCCCCCTTCGCTCTAGTGTGTTAGTTACATAGTACACTATACGAAAAGAAGTAACAAGCGGTTACAAATTAAAAACGCAAGGATGGACAGTAAAACTGTTCCTTCCTTGCGTTATTTTAATGTTTCATCAAACGTCGTTGCTGCCGCAATTCCCTTCTAGCCGGCGCTGAGTCGAAAAGACGCTTTTCGGCTTCTGTTTCCGGATAAATCGGCGCTACCGATATAGGTCGGTTCGTCTCGTCCACCGCCACCATCGTACAGAATGATTCGGTAGTTAATCTCACTTCTCCTGTCACCAAGTTCTTGGAATGGACCGATACGAACACTTCCATTGACGTGTTACCGACAGAAGTGACGATCGCTTCCAATTCAATCATATCTCCCAGCAATGCCGGCGATACAAAATCGACTGAATCGATCGACGCCGTTACAGCTGCTCTCGTACCCGCATGTTTCATCGCAGCAATCGCAGCAATTTCATCAATATGGGCAAGCACTTTCCCTCCGAAAATGGACTGAATGTGATTCGTATCAGGCGGTAATACTAGCTTACTTTGAATGGTCCTTGATTGACCCATTGATTTTGGTTCAGACATTTTGACAGCTCCCTTATGTATTCCTTTTATTAGTATACCGAAAAAAGGCTGTACTTCTCTATTAAAGAATTGATTCAATAAGAATTTCTAGGCTCTTCAGAACATATAGAAACGAACACAAAAAACCGAACGCGCTACTGAGTTCGGTTTTTCCTATATTCAAAAAGAACACTACACGCCTCGACAACTCACTTGCACACTCTGCGTACACGGCATAATTTATCGGCATAAATAGATGAAGCCAGTTGAATCTGCTCTACTGACTTTCCAGTTGACGGTGCATGAAGCATTTGTCCATTCCCAGCATACATGCCAACATGGCTCACAATGGCATCTTCATCTTCTCTGAAAAACAACAGATCGCCTTGCCGCCATTCGGTCTGATTCAGCGAAACAGGTATCCCTGTCTTCTCCTGGTCAGATGCATCTCGCGGCAATAGGACTCCGCACGCCTTCCAAAGATTAAAGATGAAGCCTGAGCAATCAAAACCCCACGCTGACATGCCACCCCATAAATAGGGCAGTCCTAAAAACTGTTTGCCTACAGTCAAAGGTTTACCGCAAGATAATTCTTCAATCGGCTTGAACCGCTTCACATCTGTATTGCTGATCAGCTTCCAACCATGCGGTGTCCATATATGCGTCCTGCCGTCTTGCTGCTTGCCGCAAGGGAAAATCGTATTGAACGATACACGCAAAAAAGGGTCTCCCGACTCCTCCAGCACCCAAGCTTTGCGAGCAGACACGCGTACAAATTCTTCAGTGTGTACTTTTTTGGCTGCTGATAATTGTACAAGCGGCACCCAGCCAGGATAGCCGCGCGGATCTTTGCGAGACGGCTGTCGGCAAGCGATTACTTTCGCCCAATCCCCCACCACTTCATCAATTATCACCGACTCGCCATATAAAATCTGTGTTTGAATCTGCCCCTTATCACTTAAAGCTAAACGCTCTTCAAACGATAACTGCGCCAACCACTTTTCCAACTGTACCGGGTAATTCAACGCAGGGAGATCCACGAGCCTAGGTGAATTCGGATCCGACCAAACCGTTGCTGCACTCACCGCGCACACCCACCGCTCATTCACAGGCATGTTCCTTCATCCACTGCCCCATCCGATTCGAGTCAAAACCTAATCCAGGTCCGCTGCCCAATTCAATGGCGGAACCATTGTATTGAAGACCGCCACTTTCAAAACCCTTCGACAATAAAAGCGGTGCATCTAAATCAACTCGTGTAATATTCGACTGACTCGCTGCAAAATGAGCAGCTGCTGTCACTCCTACAGCCGTCTCCATCATACTGCCCATCATGCATTCGATCCCAAATGCTTGAGCCAACGCATTGATCTTCAAGGCTTCGTGGATTCCCCCCGACTTCATCAATTTGATATTCAGAACATCGACTGCACGTATCTCCAGCAATCGTCTAGCATCAACAGTTGAAAATAGTGATTCGTCCGCCATGATGGATGTCTGTGTCTGCCGCGTCACTTCCTTCAACCCTTCGATATCATATGCAGCAACCGGCTGTTCGACCAATTCAATATCCATCCCGTCGTCTTCCAACTGCTGAATCATCCGGATGGCTTCTTTCGGTTTCCAACCTTGATTGGCATCGAGACGAATGACCACATCTGCCCCAACTTTCCTGCGTATCTCCCGAACTCGCTTTCTGTCCTCCTGAAGACTTCCTGTACCGATTTTCACTTTCAATGTAGTGAAGCCTTTTGCTAAATGCTTTGCTGCCTCATGCGCCATTTCAATCGGCGTCCCAACACTGACGGTCAAATCGGTCGACAAGCTCTCGCGATATCCCCCTAACAATTGAACCAAGGGCAATTTGCATAGTTTTCCAAATAAATCATGAATCGCCAAATCAACCCCCGCTTTGGCGCTCGGATTGCCTACGAGTGCTCGATTCATGCGTTCAAATAAAATCTCGCGCTTTGTCACATCCTGCCCGATCAGCTCCGGCGCCAACACTCTTTCAACAGCATAGCGAATACTGCCAATTGAATCGCCAGTTATGACATGCGTCGGTACAGCTTCTCCCCAGCCGATCAACCCATTTTCTGCGGTCAATTTGACGATTACGGACTGCACCGTATGCACCGTCCGTAATGCTGTTACGAACGGTTTCTGAAGCGATGATTGCACCAAAAATGTTTCTACGGTGCGAATTTTCATTCATTCCACTCCCGGTAAGATAGTCAGCGTCTTTTCCTCCGCATTTAAACGTCCCTTTACACCGAGCGGGATTGCGATATTCGGTTCGCAATGCCCGATCTTAAATCCTTTAACAACCGGCTTGCCAAGCCCATCGAAGTAATGAGCGAACACTTCATCCAGCGACAGAGTTTTCTCTGGATTGGAAGGTTGTGCTTTCGCAAAATCCCCAATGATGATGCCCGCTGCTTCGCGGAGCTTTCCTGCCAAACGTAATTGATTTAACAAACGATCTACTTTATACGGCTCTTCTCCGATATCTTCAATGAAAAGCAATTTTTGGTTAGTTTTAATCTCAAACTCACTGCCGAGGCTGTTCGCAAGCTGTGTCAAATTACCACCGACTACCTCTCCTTCTGCTATTCCTCCACTCAGTGATTCTAGCGGTGAAATTTCTTCCGTGTAATGAACTTCCACAGGTTCAAATAGCTGTCCGAACATTTTCCCCGACAGTTCATGAAATTCATCCTTCGCAACACAGGAAGCGAGCATCGGACCATGAAAGGTCACAAGTCCGGAACCTTGTCGGATCACTGTATGTAAATAAGTAATATCACTGAATCCCCAAAACATCTTCGGATGCTCATGAATTAATTCCATATCGATTTGATCCGCGTAACGAGCCGAACCATACCCTCCACCCGCGCAAAAAATCCCTTTCACTTCAGGATTGCTGAACATATTATGCAAGTCGGCAAGACGCTCTTCATCAGAGCCTGCCAAATAGCCATTTACTTCGTATATAGACTTGCCCAATACATAGCGAAGTCCCAGCTGCCTGAGAAATGAAAACGATCGCTCTACATCTTCGCGCGCAACCGGGCTGGCCGGCGCCACAATCCCTATCAAATCACCTTTTACTAAACGCTTTGGACGAATCATCCTATTCATCACCCTTTCTACGTCCTACTCTATCATATTCAGAACAGGACAGAGATAATACCACAAAACGACGGTATGATACGTGGGGGATATGAGCGCAGGTGGGATGTTTAGGAGCGCGAGCAGAAGTATTATGATCGCTAAGGAAGATGGTATGAGCGAGTATGGATGAATTATGAGCGCCTGCACAGATATATGATCGCGTCTCAGGAGTTTATGATCGCCGGCCAAAAAAATTTATTACGCCGACACACCCCACTTCCACACATGACGATTTTCCGAATTTGCATCGATCGAATAATTCACCACTCGCGTATTCACGCCGATCAACTCATAACGGTACAATGTTGGCACCAGTGGGACGTCCTCCACCATCAACGCCTGCCATTCCTTATAAATTTCTCGTCGTTTCTCCGTATCAAACGCCTGTTTAGATGTGCCCGCTTCTAGCAGTGCATCATTCCTTTCGCTCGTATACCGAGAATAATTGAACAGCGCTTTGCGACCGTATAAACCGGACGGATCTGGATCGGAACCTGTGCCCCATGCTCCCTGGAAGATATCCACTTTCGGATCATCTGATTTTACTAGCTCATAAAACGCATTGAAATCGTGCAAACGGCCGTCCGTCAACTCTACTTTCAATCCGACATCCGCCCAGTTTTGTATATAGTACTTCGCGATCGGCTCAGCGACATCGCCTCCTGCCATTGATGCGAAGTGAAGAATGAATGGCTTGCCGGCAGGATCTTCACGAAAGCCATCTCCGTTCTTATCGATATACCCTGCTTCATCCAGCAAGGCCCTCGCCTTTTCAGGATCATACGGACGTCCGAGATTTTTTGCGTCATGATACGATTCAAATCCAGGTACGATGAGTGTCGTGGCAGGAAAGCGCAGATGATGATATAAATAGGTGCCGACTGACTCGTTATCCATAGCATGCCACATTGCTTGACGCACCAATTTATTGGCCAGTTTCGACTTTGGATCCATCCGGTTCTCTTTCTTTTCATCATCCCACTTGCCTATTTTGAATCCAATATAGCTATAAGCCAGATCCAAGTCACCGAGCAACTCGATATTGTCCAACTTCTTCACCGTTTCATATTGATCGGCAGGGACTTTCGCCAAATCTACGTCCCCTTTTTTAAGCGACTCCACAACAATGGCTTCGTTCACTGTTTTCAATACCACGGATTGCAGCTGAGGTCGGCCTCTCCAATAGTCCTCGTTTCGTTCCAAGAGCACCGATTCACCCGGCACGATTTTCACTATAATATAAGGACCGAACCCGATCGGTGTGATACGAATTTTCTCAGACGACTCCAGCTCCTCCATCGTCAACTCGCCCGCCGTCACATCTCCTACGTGATGCCGCGGAACTGGAACGGACCAGAATCCCGTCATAATGGAAGGAGATGCAGTTTTGAATGTCACGCTAATCGTCCGTTCATCATGTACTTGAATTCCCGAAATTTTCTTCGTTCGCCCAGCATGATAGTCATCCATACCTTCGATGTTTTCGACTGTGAACGTATAGCGCTCTCCTGCATAATCGGGATGACCTAGCAATTCATAGGCATACAGTAAATCACTTGCCAAAACCGGCTCACCATCATGCCAATAAACTCCCTCTTTAATGCGGAGCGTAATCGTTCGTTTATCATCAGACAACTCATACGTCGCTGCTCCATCATTCGTAATCTCAAAATCACTGTCAGTGGAAAGTAAAGCTTCATCAAACCAATTCATAATTTCCGCGTCAAATGAACCGCTGTAAAAAGGCCGGCTTAGTGTACCTTCAAAAGGGTCTGAACTGACCAATGCAACAATCATCTCTCCATCCTCTATCGGCTTATCTTGATTGGATACTTCCAATGGAAATACAGGCGGTTCGGTTTCTCCTTGAACACGTGATTGTGCCTCCGAACAGCCCGCTACCACAAATATTAGCAAGATGAGCATCCACTTTTTCTGCAAGCCATTCTCCTCCTTTACGCAATTCGCTGTCTCGCATCTGAAGCTCGTTTGACTGCTTGACCGATATAATTAATACATAGCATGATCACTAAAATGAGCAGTGCAGCAGGAAGCCAAACCCACCATTTGTTTTGGACAATATCAGGGTTCTTTGCCAGCGCAATCAGTGTGCCGAGTGATGGGGTCCCAGATGGCAGACCGAATCCGAGAAACGTCAAACCTGTCTCCAGCCCAATATTCCCCGCTAACGTCAGCGTCATGTTGACGATGATCAATGAACTCAAATTCGGCAGCATTTCAAAGAGCATGATCTTCCAATCGGGTGTGCCAAGTGTTTTGGAAGCATGAATATAGTCCAGCTCTCGTTCCGCCAATCCTCTCGAGCGGATAAGGCGAGCCTTGCCGAACCAAGCAAAGATGCTCATAATCAGAATGAAATTGAAGACACTGTAATTCGGTACCATCACAACAAAAACAATGATGATCATCAAAGACGGTAAAATCATTAGAAAATCAAGTACCCTACAAATGATCTGATCAACAATTCCACCATAAAAGCCGGCAATCAAGCCAATCGTCAAGCCGTACAGACTTGCCAGTAATGTGACGCAAACTCCAATCGTAAACGAATTCCGTGCACCGAGCAGCAGCTGACCAAAGACATCCCGCCCTCCGTCATCCGTCCCAAGCCAATGCACAGCAGACGGTGCCAAATAAATGCTGGATAAATCGATTCTCGTCACACGGTCTATGGAAAGAAAGAAGGGGGAGATATACGCAATCCCTACGATGCAAACGAGCACGATCAACGATACTAATGCCATCCGGTCATGTCGAATTTCCCGCCAAATTGCAGAGTGAAACGATTGATTGCCCATTTTTGCCTGCCGCATAGCTTCATTCGTAAGCTCCATCTTCATCTCCCTTTCATCCAAGACGAATCCGCGGATCCACCATGCGTAAAATAATATCCGACAACATCGTCCCTACGATAACCGCTGCGCCAGAAATAAGAACAAGTGCTGTGACCACCGTGAAATCACGTGTCATAATCGAGTCGATGAAAAGTCGGCCGAGTCCTGGATAACTAAAGATCGTTTCAATAAATACCGAACCTGCAATCAATCCCGTAATCTCATAGCCTAAAAACGCTGCAATCGGCAATATCGAATGCCGTAGGATATGTCGATGATACACTACATTTTCCGATACGCCTTTCGCACGAGCCGTCTTCACAAAGTCTTTCATTTTGGTCTCAATGATTTCATTGCGCAAATACTGCACAGTCGAATAAGTCAGCAACAGCGAGCCTGACAAAACAGGCAGCACCAAATGTTTCAGCTTATCCCACACATACTCTGCAGTTCCTTCCTCAACCCGGATGTCCACGCTGCCTCCGCTTGGAAACCAATTCAGCACAAAGCCAAAAACATATAACATCAATAAAGCGAAGACGAAAACAGGTGTTGCAAATGAAACATAGTTATACGTCACGATGAACTGATCCGCCCAGCTTCCAGTCCATCTGCCCGCAATCATGCCAAGCGGAATCGCAATCAAATACGTAACCACAAGCGTTGCCACCGACAGCCAGATCGTATTTTCAATACGCCCAGCCAGCAGTTGTGTAACCGGCTGCTTATGCACAAATGACTGCCCAAAATCTCCGCGTACTGCATCTCCTATCCAGCGCCCATATTGCACAATCCATGGATCATTTAAACCGTGCTGTTCACGGATCTTCTCCATTTGTTCTGCCGATACATTCGGTTTTCCCATGAATGCACCGGTTACTGCATCGCCTGGCATCTGTTTAGCCAAAAAGAAAATGAGGATACTCAGTAAAAGCAACTGCGGAATCATCAGTAAGGTTCTTCTTACAATAAAAACAAGCACTTCCTTACCTCCTCACTTCAAAGCTGCCCTGTGGGTATCTGAAATCTTCCGCAGCTCTATAATTCTGCCCGACGAATCAAAAAATTGATCTGCAGCCAGCTCATATTGCTCATTTATCTGCCGTCTTTGCTTCACTTTTTCCGAACGTTTTTCTGGATTCAATTCCGGCATCGCCGCCACTAGACGTTTAGTATATAAATGACTGGGCCGTTCATAAATGTCTTCGACTGTCCCTTCTTCAACCAAACGTCCTTTATACATGATGCCAATCCGATCACACATATGGCGAACAATTCCTAAGTCGTGAGAAATAAATAACACAGTCAGCTCAAACTCTTCTTGAATATCTTTCATGAAATTTAGTACTTGAGCCTGCACAGAAACGTCGAGTGCAGAGACCGGCTCATCCGCAATAAGTAACTGCGGACGCAAAGCGAGCGCACGAGCAATACCGATACGCTGCCGCTGTCCGCCTGAAAATTGATGAGGATACTGATATATTGATTCAGCATTCAAACCTACTCGCTCCACCAACTCTTGAACTTTTGCCAGCTCTTCTTCTTTAGAGAGGTTTTCAAAATTACGCAACGGTTCCGCAATAATATTCCAGACATTTTTTCGTGGATTTAACGAAGAATAAGGGTCTTGGAATATCATTTGGATATCTTTCATCCGCAATTTCCGTGACGCTCGAGACATCTGGTATAAATCGTCACCTTGGAATAAAATCTGTCCATTCGCTAACGAATTCAAGCCCATGATCGCTCTCGCTGTTGTCGACTTGCCACATCCAGATTCCCCCACGAGACCATAAACTTCACCTTGGAAAATTTGAAAACTTACTTGATCCACGACAGAACGCGGTGGAATAGTCCGTTTCAAAAAACCACCTTTCTCAGGGAATTGAACCGTCACGTCATGTAGCTGTAATAGAGGCATTGCTTTCGTCTCCCATTCTTTCCGCAGGCAAGTAGAAGTGTTCGTGACATCGACAACGAACGAAATGATCAGCAGCAATTTCATGCAATATCGGTTCGCCTTCATGCAATTCATTCGAAATCCACGGAATACGAGAGGCGAAACGACAACCATTCCTTGTAAGATGTTCAATGGCTGGAACAATGCCTTCAATGACATGCAATTTCTGCTTTTGACCGGTGGCCGAAGGAAGTGATTGAAGAAGCGATCTTGTATAGGGGTGTTTTGGGTTGTAGAACAACTCACGAACCGGTGCCAACTCGACAATTTCTCCTGCATACATCACTGCCACACGATCGGCCATCTCCGCTACTACACCTAAGTCATGCGTGATCAATAAAATACCCGCTTGCGATTGGCGTTGCAAATCTTTCATCAATTCCAAGATTTGCGCTTGAATCGTCACATCGAGGGCCGTTGTCGGTTCGTCCGCAATAAGCAGCACAGGATCACAGGCAAGTGCCATCGCAATCAGTACACGTTGCCGCATACCGCCAGACAGCTCGTGGGGATACTGTTGATAGACTTGTTCGTTATTTTGAATACCCACACGTTCAAGCAACTGTAATGTCCGATGCTTTTTCTCTTTTGTGGATAAGGTCAGATGTACATTCATTGGTTCTTCAATTTGCCTTCCCACAATCATTAGTGGGTGTAATGCTGTCATCGGATCTTGGAAAATCATCGCTAGTCGCTTTCCGCGGATTTGATTGAGTTCTGCTATCGGTAACTGCAACAGATTACGGCCTTGAAACTCGATAATGCCTTCCACAAGTGTTCTATCAGATGGATGTAAGCCCATGATTGACAACGCAAGCGCACTTTTTCCACAACCCGATTCACCAACGATCGCCAACACTTCATTTTTTTGAATCGTCAATGAAATTCCGTCAACGGCTGGGTAAAATTTTCCATGAATCTGAAAAGATGTCCGGAGTTTGTGGATAGTTAATAAGATATCTTCCATACCATCAACTCCTTTGCGGATAGTGTGAATAAGTAACGGGAAATTATGCGTTGAATTTTAAAAAGTTGCCCACATTCCCGTCGTTGTGGATAGTTTAGAACGTATAAAGTAATGTTCGCACATATTGTACACAAACAAAAAAACCGAACGACTGAATTTCTCCAGTCATTCGGTCTAGCATTATATTTGCGAAACTTGATTTTTCGAAGCATCGATCAGCGTTCGAATTGTCGGCAAATCACCTTCATGAAATGCACTCACAATCGCACTTCCGACGATGACACCGTCAGCTAACGCACCTAAACTTCGTACATGCTCTGGTGTGGAAATTCCAAATCCAGCGAGAACAGGAACGGAACTTGCAGCTTTCAAACGTTCCAAGTGGTCTTCTAAACCTTCAGTGAAGGAATCACGAACACCGGTAATGCCATTAACTGTCACAGCATAAATAAAACCTTCCGCCGCTTCAGCAATTGCGTTAATACGTTCAGCCGGACTCGTTAACGACACAAGTTGAATCAGCGCGATATCCGTACCTTCTAAAGCAGATTTCAGCAGACCACTTTCCTCTAAAGGCAGATCCGGCACAATCAGACCATACACTCCGCTGTTCTCACAGTCAGCAGCCATCGCTTGCAATCCGTAACTCAGGATAGGATTCAAGTACGTCATGATTACGAGCGGCACTGTCACTTCTTCTTTGAATGAAGCTAGTTCAGCCATCACTTTGCGAAGCGTTACGCCTTCTGTCAAAGCCCGCTCACCTGCTTGCTGGATCACTTCACCATCGGCCACCGGATCAGAAAACGGAATACCTACTTCAATCGCGGCTGCACCTGCCTCCTGCAAGAATAAAATATTCTTTTTTAACGTCTGCAAACCACCATCGCCTGCCATAATATAAGGAACAAACGCCTTATCGCCTCGTTCATTACATTGCAAAATTGCCTGCATTACCTTTTGTTTTGTCATTATGCTTGGCCTCCTAACGCATCCCGTACAGTTTGGACGTCCTTATCTCCACGGCCCGATAAACAGATGACGAGAATTTCTTCTTCCTTCATTTTTTTAGCCAATTGCACAGAATAATAGACCGCGTGCGCACTTTCAAGAGCAGGAATGATGCCTTCCACACGAGACAATAACTGCAAACCTTCTAATGCTTGTTGATCGGTCACAGAATCGTACTGGACACGATCAATATCGTGCAAATGGCAATGCTCAGGACCAACTGCCGGATAGTCTAAACCGGCCGAAATGGAATGTGCTTCCTGAATGAATCCATCCTCGTCTTGCAACACATACATATATGCTCCGTGTAAAACGCCTTCTTGTTTACCTGCAATCGCTGCCGCATGCTTTCCTGTTGAAATTCCGCTTCCTGCCGCTTCAACTCCATATAATTTAACATCTTCATCGTCAACAAATGGATGGAACATGCCAATTGCATTACTGCCACCCCCAATACACGCGACAACTGCATCGGGAAGGCGATTTTCCTTCTCCATTATCTGTTGTTTCGTTTCATTTCCGATGACGCATTGAAAATCACGGACGATTTGCGGAAATGGATGTGGACCGAGTGCTGATCCGAGAATATAATGCGTATCCTCTACATTGGATACCCAATAACGCAGTGCTTCATTGACCGCGTCTTTCAGCGTGCCTGCTCCTTTATCGACAGAAACAACGGATGCACCGAGCAGCTCCATGCGAAAAACGTTCAATTCCTGACGACGAATATCTTCTTTCCCCATGAAGACGACACATTCTAAACCAAGCAAAGCACAAGCCGTTGCCGTAGCGACACCGTGTTGACCAGCACCCGTTTCTGCCACGATCTTCTTCTTGCCCATTCGGATCGCCAGCAATGCCTGCCCCAATGAATTATTGATCTTATGCGCACCTGTATGATTCAAGTCCTCGCGCTTCAAATAAATCTTGGCTCCGCCTGCATGCTTCGTCAGATGCTCTGCAAAAAACAGCGGAGTCTCCCGTCCAACAAAGTCCTTCAAATAGCCGTTCAATTCTTCACTAAATGCAGGATCTTGCTGCGCTTCCTCATAAGCCGTTTCCAATTCCTGCAACGCTGTCATCAATGTCTCAGGAACAAATTGTCCGCCAAACTTTCCATAACGTCCTTTAGTTTCTGTCTTCTGCATCTTGATCACTCCTACCCTTCGCTCTATGAATAAACGCCCGAATACGTTCCGCATCTTTTTGCTTATCAATTTCTACTCCGCTCGATACATCTACCATATATGGATGCACTTGCTGGATCGCCCTTTGCACATTCCCGGCATGCAAACCACCTGCCAAAATCGTTTGCTCTAGTGAAACACCTGCGTCTGCGAGCAGCGACCAGTCAAACGTCTTGCCACTGCCACCTTTATACTCCACACCTGGCGTATCGAATAAAAAGTAATCCACATCATAGGCAGCAGCACGTTTAGCATCCTTTTCATCGCGGATCGCTAATGCCTTAATGGATGGCAAACCGACCTCCCGAATGAATTCTGGTGATTCATTCCCATGATACTGAATATAATCCAGAGGCACTTCCTTGAATGTTCGTTGCAGTTCTTCCTTTGATGCATCCACGAATACACCAATCTTCAGGACCGATTCCGGAATGCCTTTCGCAAGTTCCCGCGCCTGCTCAATCGTCACTTCCCGCCGACTCGGCGCAAAGACAAATCCTATTGCGTCTGCGCCTGCATCTACTGCCGCCCGCACATGTTCTGCCTGAATCAGACCACAAATCTTCACCTTTGTCATGAACGGATCCCTTGCTTTTCCACTTGTAGCGCCCGTAATGCATCTTTCACTGAATCACTGCGCATCAACGATTCTCCAACCAACACCGCGCTCGCCCCCGCTTTCGCAGCACGTTCCGCATCTTCAGGGTTCCAGATGCCGCTTTCACTGATGAAGACACGTTCTTCATCAAATGGGAACTGTTCCGCGATCAGCTCGGTCTGCGCTAAATCAACTTCAAACGTACGCAAATCTCGATTATTGACTCCAATAATTTTCGCATCAATTGCCAACGCACGCTGTAATTCCTCCACACTATGGACTTCTACTAACACATCCAATCCAAGTTCGTTTGCATACGTATACAGACTCCCAAGCGTCTGATCGTCTAATGCCGCAACAATTAATAAAATAACGGACGCCCCCGCACTTTTCGCCTGGTCGATCTGTATCGGATGAATTATGAAGTCTTTACATAACAACGCAATCGGAACCACGTCTGCGACAGCCGCCAAATCCTCAAATGAACCTTTGAAAAATTCATTGTCCGTCAGAACCGATATACACGCAGCGCCCGCTTCATAATAAGCAATAGCCTGCTTGACAGGATTAGCTCCTTCAGCAATTAAACCTTTAGAAGGCGATGCACGTTTCATTTCGGAAATCACTTGGAGCTTCTTTGCTTTTCGCAGTGTCTTATATAAGGATGGACGGGAAATTTCTCTCTCTGGAAAAATGACATTGCTCGCGAGCAACCGTTCCACTTCTATTTTCTTCTGTGCAATAATTTTATCTAAAATCGTCATTGGACAACCGCCTTTTGCCGAATCGTTTCGCTGAATGCGACAACGGCTTCTAATTTTTCTAATGCTCTTCCCGACAAAATACTATCGCTCGCTCGTTTAACGCCCTCTTGAATCGTCTTCACTCGACCGTTTGCAAACAATCCAATGCCGGCATTTAAGACAACTGTATCAAACTTAGGACCGCGCACTCCGTTCAAAATCGCCCGGGTCGTTGCAGCATTTTCCACTGCACTTCCACCTTTGATTGCAGACAATGGTGCATATTCAAGCCCCACATCATCCGCTGTTAATGAAAATGGAATCAAATCGCCGTGATCCAACAGGACAAATTCATTCTGCCCGGCAAGAGAGGCTTCATCCATGCCGCCTGCTCCACTTACTACGATCGCCCGCTCACGACCAAGCATCCGCAACACAGACGCATATTCCATTATGAAGTCTGGGCGGTTGATGCCCGTGAACTGGGTTTCTAAGGAAACTGGATTCGTTAGCGGGCCGACTAGGTTGAAGATCGTCGGCTTGCCAATTTTATTGCGGATTGCGCCAATACGCTTCATTTTCGGATGAATCGCCGGTGCGAACAGAAATGCGATACCTTCCTGTTCCAGCAGACGCTGCATATCGTCTGTTTGGTAGTCGGAATGAATACCAAGTGCGTCAAGCACATCTTGGCTGCCGGCTGCACTGGAAATTTTACGGTTGCCATGTTTGGCCACTTGTACACCTGCGCCTGCAAGTACAAATGCAGCGGTAGTGCTGATGTTGAATGTGTTGACGCCGTCTCCGCCTGTTCCGCAATTGTCTAGGTATCGTGCAGATGTTGGTGTTAGATCCATAGCGTATGATTTCATAACAGCTGCTAGTGCCGCAACTTCGTGTGAGGTCTCTCCCTTATTGGATAGGGCGATTAGGAATTGTATAATTTGTTCCTCATTGGTTTGTTCGCTGAATAGTAATTCGGCTGCTTCTCTCATTTCTTCGTACATTAAGTGACGTTTCTTCTCTACTATGCTCAAATACTTTTCCAAGCTCATCTCTCCTCATCTATATAAACTGAGATAAATAACTTACACTCAAAGTAAAATTTAGATCCCGTTGATTTCCATTCCAGGTGGACGCTTTCCGCGAGGCGTGGTCGAACCTAATCGTCACTGCAAAAAACTATCGACTGTTCTAAACATAAAACTCCAACTACCATTTCATCTACAGATTTACAGGTTACTTCACCGTTTCAGTAGCCTCGAGCAATGAACGGGCTTTGTTGGACGTTTCTTTGTATTCAAGCGCCGGGACGGAAGCTTCTACTATTCCGGCTCCTGCTTGCACGTAAGCTTTCCCTTCTTTAACTAGCATCGTACGAATCGTCAATGCGAAGTCGATATTGCCGTTAAGGCCAATGTAACCGATCGCACCTCCGTAAATGCCGCGGTGCTGGTCTTCCAGTTCGTCGATGATCGTCATTGCCGCTTGTTTTGGTGATCCTGTTACGGTTCCTGCCGGCATTGTTGCTTTCAAGGCATCTAATGCATGTAAGCCAGGCGCTAGGTCGCCTTCCACTTCGGATACTAAGTGCATGACATGTTCGTATCGTACAGTCTCTAAGTACTTCGCTACTTCAATCGTTTCAGGGCGGCATACTTGCTGCATTTCTTTTTTGCTCACTTCTACTAGCATATCGTGTTCTGACAGTTCTTTCGGATCGCTGCGCAATTCTTTTTCCAGCCCCAGATCTTCCGCTTCGTCACGGCCTCTTCTTCGAGTACCCGCAATCGGATTCGTCAGCACCTTGTTTCCTGAGACACGCACTAAACTTTCCGGAGATGTACCGATAACAGTATGATCGTCAAATTCCATGTAGTACATGTAAGGCGATGGATTGCTTCGGCGCAGTTTGCGGTACAATACAAATGGATCGCCTGCAATATCTGCTTCTAATCGACGAGACAACACGACTTGTTCTGCCTGACCATGTTTTATTGCATCAACGACGAGTTGAACACGCCGTTCGAATTCTTCTTTCGAAATCGCACATCGATAATCCGAAAGCGCCACCTCTTCTTCTTTTTCTACCGAACCATTGATGATCATATCCTCGATGGCATCTAGATCAGGTGTTTCATAGACAGGATTGATCTCAGTATGCAACAACGTCACTTCATGCTTATGATGATCGTAAATGACAACGGTATCGTAAATATTGAAGTAGACATCTGGTATATGCAGATCGTCCGCTGTGCGCTTTTCACCATTACGTGCGGCTCCATATCCTACGTAACCAACCGCACCACCTGTGAAGGGGAATCCAGCATCTTCTGTAATACGTGGCATCAAGCGCTTCAATAATGTGTAAAGTTCTCCTTCATGCGTATACGTCTTATTTGATGAATAAACGATTTCCTCGACTACGCCGTCGCGTCCGCGGTACGCTTTCTGGGGATTCAGCCCGATAAAAGAATATCGTCCTGATCCCCCTGCCTGCGAAGAACTTTCCAGCAAAAATTTATGGCTTCCTTTTAGTCTTCTGAAGATCAATATAGGCGTTAACGAATCGCCCTCAATTTTTCTTGCTGTCACTCGTAAGTTCTTCTTTTCTGTCGTCATGTCCATTCTCCTCTTTTCGACTAAATATCCGCCTAATTTTCTCCAAATAAAAAGCCCTCTGCAAACAGACAGATTAAGCCTGTTGCAGAGGACGATCGATAACCGCGTTGCCACCTCAAATTGAAGCGCCGCAGCACTCCCACTTTATGTGTTTTCACACTGCCCTTAACGCGAGCACACGTCTGTTTTTCATTAGAAAAAACAGCTTCCATAAGTCCATTCACGACTGCCGTGTATCGGTTCCCACCATACACCGACTCTCTAGCAAGCACGCACAATCGCTACTCTTCTTATTCATATCTTTTCGCTATTCTCTTCTCATCTATCTTTGCTCGTCTACCGTGGACGATTCCGCTGTCGAAATCTTCTGTCCATCTTGTTAAGTACATTTATCTTAATATGCAGAATCTTTAATGTCAACATCTTCTTCAGTTACGAATAAGTAAAAATGATATAATCACCTTATCATAACAAGCTCGGAAGGGGAGTATTTATGCGTATCAATAAATTTTTAAGTGAAGCAGGCATTGTATCGAGACGCGGTGCCGATAAGTGGATTACTGACGGCCGTGTTAAAATTAACGGACAGCCAGCAGAGCTTGGCAGCAAAGTCGAATCAGGCGATCAGGTTGAAGTAGATGGTAAACAGGTACAAAAAGAAGAACAGTTGGTCTATATCGCACTCAACAAACCCGTCGGTATAACGAGTACAACGGAACGGCATATCGAAGGCAATGTAGTGGATTTCATTAATCACCCACTGCGCATTTTTCATATCGGTCGATTGGATAAAGATTCGGACGGATTGCTTTTAATGACCAATGATGGTGATATCGTCAATGAAATTTTGAGAGAAGAACATAATCATGAGAAAGAATACATCGTAACTGTAGATAGTCCATTGACTTCTTCTTTTATTTCAAAAATGGAGAATGGCGTGAAAATCCTCGATACTGTAACCAAGCCTTGCACGGTGACAAAGCTAGGTCCACGGACCTTCTCCCTCGTGCTGACACAAGGCCTAAACCGACAAATCCGCCGAATGTGCGCAGCTCTCGGCTATCATGTACGTCGTTTACAGCGAGTACGAATCCTCAACATCGAGTTAGGAAATCTGCCGATTGGCGAATGGCGTGAATTGACAGATTCAGAGCAGAAAGAATTATTTCATACATTGGACTACCAGCCAAAAAGATAAAAAAGAGGGAGGTAACTAATACTTCCCTCTTTCCATATTTTCAAAAGTAGTTATAATCTAACACTCAACTCTCTAAAAATCCTTATATTTCCTCTATAACTAGTTCAATACTCTCTTTTTTTATGGTATAATTATCTAAAATAACTGCATAATATGGCTTATTCAGTATATCAATATAACTTCAGGACTAATGTATGGTTCATACTTTGCGACAGGAGTCTTGAGAGAGGAAGTTAGTATGATGCCCTTACGAACGCCTACATTCAATCCATCTTTAACTACTTTATTTGAAGAAACATTCTGCGTCTCACTGATCGATCTAAATGGTCGTCTGACCTACGTGAATCAAAACTTCTGCAAACTGACGGGCTACAGTGAGGAAGAGCTAATCGGGAATACGTGGGAATTACTAAACAGAGGATTAACTATTGAAAACTCAATCCTTATTTTTGAAAAGCATTTTATGACCCATAAAGTATATCAGGAGTCCGTGCGGATTTTTTCGAAGGATGGAAGGAAGTATTGGCTGGATACAACGGTCGTTCCTATTTACGATGTTGATGGACATTTGACACATTATTTATCTCTGGATATTGATGTGACGGGACCTGAATTAGTTTCTCGTGAATTTGCAAAAGCACGTACTGACTTGCAAAATTTCAAATATGCGCTGGACGAATCGGCTGTTGTAGCGATTACCAATCCACAAGGCATGATTACTTATGTGAACGACCGCTTCTGTGAACTGTCAAAATACTCGCGAGATGAACTCATCGGCAAAACACATCGGGTTGTTAATTCCGGGACTCATCCTAAAAGTTTTTTTGAAGAGATGTGGAATACAATCCAGCAAGGAAAAGTCTGGCGTGGAGATATACAAAACTTATCCAAAGACGGAGAGTTTTACTGGGTCAACACGACGATTATCCCCTTTGTAGGAGCGGACGGAAAACCATTTCAGTATATATCTATTCGTCAAGATGTCACCTCTCATAAAGCAGCTGAGAAATCCTTGGAGCTGGCGCTGAAAAACGACTTTACCACAACAGTAAAGAACCTTCAGAATGCGATTTTCAAATACTCATTTGATAAATATGAACAAATTCACTTCACGTTACTCGAAGGAAAGATAACTGAAAAACTCGGCATGACCAAAGACACTCTTAATGCTTTTCTCTATGAGAAAAGTTTGAACTTGACGTCAATTAAACGGCATCTCCAAGAAGGACTGCATGGTCTTAGCTCGCAGTTCGAAATAGAGTATAAATCGTATACATTCCTCGTCTATCTGTCTCCGATTTTCGAAGAAGACGAAGTAGCAGAAGTCGTAGGTACTGCTATTGACATTACAGATCGAAAAGAAGCAGAGCGGCTAGTTAAGCATATGGCATTCCATGATCATTTAACAGATCTACCAAATAGACGCTTACTCAAGCAAACTGTAGAGAATGCGATCGAAGGCCGAGCAAAAAGTAAAGAGCCTTTTGCCTTATTGTATATTGACTTGGACCGATTTAAGAATATTAATGATTCGATGGGCCACTACGTAGGTGACCAGCTGTTGAAATCAGTTGGAGAACGCTTAGGTTTACTCGTTCGGCAAAATGATCTAGTAGCAAGACTAAGTGGTGATGAGTTTATCGTATTATGTACATCCACAAATAAAAATGGGGTTCGATTAGTTGCTAAGCGTATAGTTGAAGAAATATCAAAATCATTTCTCATCAATAATTTGGAGGTCTTTATCGCTCCAAGTATCGGAATCAGCTTATTTCCAGAAGACGGTGAAGATTATGATACCCTTATGCGCAACGCGGACTCAGCCATGTATTTGGCAAAACAATCCGGCAAAGGTACATATCAATTTTTCACTGAAGAACTTTATAATGATTTAATCGAACGGACCTTACTTGAGATGGAACTGCGACAAGCTCTCAAAAAAGACGAGCTGTCCCTCCATTACCAGCCGCAACTCGATTTCACGACCGGTAAAATAAAAGGCGTGGAAGCACTTTTACGCTGGAATCATTCTTCCCGTGGAATGATTTCTCCTGGTCAGTTTATTCCCATTGCAGAAGAGACGGGTTTGATACTGCCGATCGGTTTATGGGTGTTGGAGACCGCGTGCAAGCAGGCAAAAGAATGGCAAGACCTTGGATACCCTCCTCTCCGCATGAGCGTCAATGTTTCATTGCGTCAGTTTAAGAGCCATACATTTGTCTCAGATGTGAAAGAGACCTTGCGCACTACTGGATTGCAACCGAACTATCTGAACATCGAAATTACAGAGAGTATGACATCGGACGTAAACAACTGCCAAAGAGTGTTACAAGAACTGCGAGAGATTGGTATCAAAGCAAGCATCGATGATTTCGGAACCGGCTACTCGTCTTTGAGTTATTTAAGTAAGTTCCCGATTACTCACTTAAAAATTGACCAGTCATTCGTCAGAGAGCTGACCGACAATTCCGTTATCGTCAAAGCCATCATTGATTTGGCTAAGAACTTGCATCTTCAGGTAATTGCAGAAGGTGTGGAGACGATAGAGCAGGCGGAATTTTTGAAGACTCTTAATTGCGATGAAGCACAAGGTTTTCTTTATTCCCGACCAGTGCCAAGTGAAGAAATTGCAAAATTGTTAGAAGACAATATATTATAATATTGCAGCAACCCAGCAGACATTTCGTCTGCTGGGTTGTTTGTCTATTACAGAACAGATGTCTAGAACTCTTAGATCATTAAAATTGTTTTTGAATCCGCAAGTAACCATACTAATTCAATTGCTAGTGTGCTATAGTTTTCACTATATTTAAACTCTTTAATTAAGTCAAAAATCGTCAAAAAGTATTCACAGGGGGAGATGTTTGGTGGGAACAAATCAGATGCGGTATTCCATTACCGCGTTAGCAGGATTTCAATGGCTCTTTTTCATGTTTGCCAATACGGTCGTCATCCCGATATCAGTGGGCACGGCATTCGAACTAGAACAAATTGAAATTGTCTCTGCGATTCAACGTTCATTTATTTTCACAGGAATTGCCTGCCTATTACAAGGTACATTGGGACATCGTTTGGCATTGATGGAAGGTCAATCTGGACTATGGTGGGGAGTTGTACTTAGCTTGGCAGGAACAGCAAATGCGATGGGACTGAGCCTAGCCACTGTGGGGGGCAGCATTGCGGTAGGTGCAATGATTTCAGGCGTGCTCGTTGCCATTCTTGGCGTTCTAGGTATGGGGGAAATACTGAAAAAGTGGTTTACGCCAGCAGTGATGTTCGTCTTTCTATTATTATTAGCAAATCAGTTGATCACCATCTTCTTAAAAGGGATGATCGGTCTCAATAATGGAGATTACATAAATTTGCCGATGACGCTATTTTCATTTGCTTTAGCAGCCTTGACCATTCTTGTTCACATTAAAGGCAAGGGAATCATTAGCAGCTTGAATCTTTTGATTGGAATGACTGTCGGATGGATCAGTGCGGTGTTGATTTTTCCTCAAGAGGCCGCTGAAACGATTAAGACAACTCCCTTTATCCAGTGGTTCCCTTGGGGTGAGCCAACAATTGAAATGGGTATCGTCATCACTGTGATCATTACAGGGCTATTAAACACAACAAACACGGTAGCGACTTTAAAAGGGGCAGAGGACATTTTTGAAAAGGAAACAACAAAACAGCAGTACAAAACGTCTTTCTTCATCACAGGGGGGTTGAATGTCGGGGCAGGTGCTCTCGGGCTCGTACCGTACGCTCCTTACGCTTCTTCTATTGGTTTTTTGCAGTCCAGCGGTATTAAAGAACGAGCTCCTTTCTTCATTGGTTCGATTCTCTTCATCATTCTTGGGCTCGTGCCGCCTTTAAGTGCATTCTTTTCCACCATTCCACAAAGCGTTGGGAATACGGTACTTTTCGTAGCGTATTTGCAATTGTTCCGGTCTGCATTGCGTAATGTAGAAGGATTGACCTTTGAACCTAAGACAGTTTACCGCGTGGCATTGCCTGCATTACTTGGCTTGTCGATCATGACGTTGCCGGCAGATGTGTTTGCCTCGTTACCTGAATTGCTGCAGCCTCTTCTTTCAAGTGGACTGCTTGTCGGGATTTTGGCAGCGCTTCTAATGGAACTACTATTTTGGATTGGTCAACGTTTCAGTAAGCGCAACATTTTATAAACTTCAGACTGCAGCCAAATGTTAAAGTTATAAAGGAAGAAATGCAAGAAAAGAATACAGGGCGTGCGGTCCGGGGATTTATGCTCCAGATGGGACGCTTGCCGCCTGGCGTGCGGTGAGCCGCTTCCTTCTAAGTGCGTGTGCTCCTAACGCTTCGCTTTCGCTCAGTCCAGTGTCTCACCTGTCACGCTAATCCCGCTGGAGTCGCCCATCTTCCGCTACAATCCCTACGAAGTATGCTTTACTACATAGCGAATTCACTGTAAGTAGTGTGAGATTGTGCTGCCATTTCCTGAGACAAAAAAACGAAACACACATTCGCTTGGATGGTGCTTCTTGTGCCTACAACGCTCAGTGAATAGTCAATGGGCTCATTAACATTCTGAAAACACATTGAGCAATTGAAGTTTATCTAACGAAGCCTTTAACGTATTTTAACTGTGAGAAGGTAGGATGCCAATTATATACTACGAGCTAATTCTACCTTCTTAGATTTTAGAAAACTACAAAGGGCTTTCTATATGTTTACACTTCACAAACTAAGGATTGGAGTGAAAGACAGTCGAAAGGCAAAGATGTGCTCCCAACGCTTCGCTTATGCTCGCAAAAGCCGTTCTTCGTGACGGCTTTTCCTGGGGATTAGCGTGCGTCTTGAGACCCCACAGGAAGCGCAGCGAACGAGGAGGCTCAAGGCCACTCCCCCTCCCCCCCCCCCGAAAAGCGTACCGTCTGGAACGGAAATCCCGGTGCACTTGCTAGCTGTAATTCCACATATCTATTCGGATAAGTAACCACAATTCTTATCTTTTATTTTAACAAAACTCTTGATTAGAGGTAAAAAAGCGTCCGCCTGAAATATAGATCAACGGCGTCATTACCCACTTGCCAATTCTTTTATCCATAAACTTCAGCCCTGATCTAGTCGATCAGGGCTTTTTATAGGTGTAGACAATAAACCGTTCCTGGTCGTCATGGACCTGTAAATGGGCAATAGGGATTTCCGCCGTCTTTTCGAATAAAGAATGGTTGTGCAAAAGTTGTTCGTAGTCTGCCGTTGGATAATATAAAATCACCTCTACGGGACGTGCAACCAATTCGATCGAGCGCACAATATTTTGAATGACCCTCCGAAAAATATCGAGAGAAAAAGGATTGAAGAAATAGAAAGTAGAGGCATCGTCCGGGAGTTCATAACGTTCTGCTAAACAGCATTCGAATGACAGCATTCCTCTTTTTTTAGGAAAAGCTTGCCGATAGTCTATTAGATTGTTCATCGCATCCTGATATAAGACACTATTCATCTCAATCCCAATTACGTCTATCGAATAGCGATGATGCACATAAAAAGGTACTCGTCCTTTACCACATCCGAAGTCGACAAAACTACCACTTACCAGAATTTCATGCTGAGCAAATAAAAAATCCATCCCTTCATACGGCGTAGCTTCATAACGATTGTAATGTGATGACTGATGCACCCACTCACGCACCCCTACAGTTTGGATATGCAAACGTTTATCCAGCTCTCGTTCCTCCACCCTTTCATCTCCTTTACAAATTCTCCTGTCGACCGAGAAGACCACAGCATATATTACTTCTGCTGTGGTTCATCTGACACGACGACCGTTCTATTCCGACCCGTACGTTTTGCTTCATATAAACACCGGTCGGCCAGTTCAATGAGACGAGCAGGATGATCCGCATGCACGGGATATGCAGCTACACCTGAAGAAATTGTGACAACTTCTCCACATGGACTGACTGTGCTCTCTAATTTTTCACGAAGCCGCTCCGCTGTTAAAAAAGCCCTCACTTTATCCGCTTTTGGTAATAAAATCACAAATTCTTCTCCACCATAACGGCAACAGATATCATCTTTTCTTACAGCTTGCTGCATAAGATTCGCCAAATAGATTAGGACTTCATCCCCTACAGCGTGCCCATAGGTATCATTCACTCGTTTAAACTTATCGATGTCTAGGATGATCATAGAAAATGGCGTCTGATTCTCTATCCACTCTTTCACGTAATCATCCATCGACCTGCGATTCATCAGTTTTGTCAAAGGGTCTGTCGTCGACTGGTGAATGAAGTAGTTCATTTCTGTTTTGAAATAATCCAAACTATGCAGCATTGCTCCTTTTAACTGTTTGGCCTCATAATACCAATCAGAAACAGCTTCCATTTTCTCTTTATGATCTGTTTTCGTGCTAGTTTCAGTATAGTAAGCCAGCTTCTGCAAGGGCAGCGCAATTTTCTTCGATAAAAACCATACTAAGAAAAAAGCTAGCAACAACAAAGGCAGTGATTTCCACACCATCTCCAGTACCATGCTTTTTGCAGGAGCGACAGCAGCACTGATGGGCCGCTGGGATATGATGCCCCAATCAGCAATCGGTATATAAGAGTAGCCGGCGAGCATAGGAATGCCTTTCGTATTAACGATTGCCTGCGCACCGCTTCCTCCTGCTACGACCTTTTGAACTACTTGGTTCTCAGAAACGTCATCATTCAGCCGATCTTTAAGTTGGTGGTAAATCAATGTCCCCTTTCCGTCGACAACATAGACATATGATCCATTTTCATAGAAATGATCCCCAAGAATCTTTTCTAAGATATTCGGTTGATTCAAATAGATAGCTCCACCCAAAAACCCGCGATACACACCATCTTCTGAAATTAACGGGACACTGATGAATATCAAAAACTCTCCTGTAATCCCCATGTAGGGATGAGAAATCAATGGTTTTCTTTCTTTCATAGCCTGTTCCGCCCCCAAAGACGTCAATCGTTCACCAATCAAGTCTAGGCTCGGAGGGGAAATTCCTATTACCATACCCTCCGGGGAAGCAATTGCAACAGAATTGAAGGTACTCGTCTGTGTTCTAATTCGTTCTGCTATTTTATTTAACTGTACCTGAGAATCTGAGTTGTTGAGTAAGGGGATGACTTCTTCTGCATTCACTTGAAGTGTCTGAAGGATCTCACGTAAATATGTATCTGTTGTAGCAGACAATTTCTCAGCATATGCTTTGTTCGTCTCTAAAGTAGAATCGATTAAAGTTTGCTTGTGCACACGATAACCGACAGTTGTACTAGTAAGAAAGGTCAGAACGATTGCCAATAATGCCACGACCTGAATCAATTTTTTCAAAGACCATCTCATCTATCTTCCATTCTCCTTCTCCCTATGATGCTATCAACCTATTATATCATAAGAAAAAGGCAACGTTAGCAGTTATTCACCATGTTTTTGGTTCTAATGATTTATTCAAGAACAACTCAATTTCAAAATACCTTCATATCAATAGGAAAGTCCTATACGATGACCGATATGCTCTCCTGCAATCAATTCTTGATAAGCAAATTCTGCCGTATCACCAACCGAAATCTGTTTTCCATCAACCGGGAGGTAATCACGCTCTACGCGGTAATTTCCTACTGCTTCACCATCTGGCAAATATGTAGGACAGACAATCGTCCAGTCCAATGAAGAACTACGTAATATATCAAAGACTTTATGGTGTTCCTTTGCCGCGAAAGTGAGCTTACGATTAGAATCTCCTGCTTCGTATCGCAGCTTTGATGGATCGTTGCGACTCTGCAGTATTCCAGCAGTTCCAATAGTCAAAATACGCAAGACGCTATGAAGTTCCATCTCTTCTACAATTACCGGCATCGCTTCCGTCAGTGTAGTGGTCCGATCTGTCCCCAAGGCGCTTACTACAGCATTCGCTCCCTCAAACAATTGCTTCACTGCTTCAGTATCGCGTACATCTCCTTGAAACAAGGTTAAACCTTGACGCGGCGTACATTTCTCTGGCGTCCGTACAAGTGCTTTCACTTCATGGCCGTCCCGCAATGCCCGACGAACGATTTCGCTTCCCGTCCGCCCCGTTGCTCCGAATATTACAATTTTCATCTGACATCCCTCCTCTTTTCACTTTACATTAGATTTCCGAAGCTTTGCATGTTCTACGCTTATATAAGAAAAGACGCTGCTCAGTTACCTGAACGGCGTCCTATAATTAATATGTCGTAAGCTTCACCCAGCGCTGCAACGCATAGATACCTCGTTGGAAAAATGTCAGGCCGTTTTGAAACTCTTCCACATCCAAAGTATAAAGAGCATCTTCATTTTCCCACAGTCTATCAAAATAATCATTAATTTCATTCGTCAATACACTGTCTGTTGGCGCAATAATCCTTAGATTTGCTTCTAAATTATAATCACGCAATGTACGTTCTGTTAAATTTGAAGAGCCATTTGTAATGAAAGTTTCCTCGGCTGTTTGGATTGTAACTAATTTCGTGTGATACTGTCCAATCACGGTATTATACCAGCGCACTTCAATCTTATTGTCAGTGTTTTCCCTTATCTCTTGGACAACCGGTCGATTTGGTAAGCCAGACTTTTTACTACCGAATGAATTTTCATTAGGATCCAGAATCATTTCCACCTGCACGCCTCGATTCGCTGCGCTTACCAAAGGCTGAATAACTTGCTGTTCAGATAGATAGAACATTCCCATGCGGATACGATCACCCTTTTTCGCTCGTTCAATATCTTTCACTAACGCATCCAATACTTTACGTTCCGTCAAATACTGAACTTGATAAGGACCCGTTTCTTCTTCCAAATTCTCGACACGCGGCAACTTTCCGCCTTCCGTATACCGCACGACAGCTTCTTCTGCTTCCAATATATCGTTCTGCACTGGACCTTTGACTTTAAATGCCACATTTCCATGGAGACCACTGGCTGCGTGGGGATTAGATGATGTCACCAATGCTGCTTGATCCGTCACTATTGTTTTACGGTGATTGGATTTGACGTTCAACAGTTTTAAATAAGAAGTGAATTTTACATTTGGAGCATCACTTGCCAAGAAGTTTGGAAAATGGGATTTGCCGTCAATTTGTATCCATTGGAACAGCGTACGATATAATCCCGAATAAATCGGCATTGAGTCGCGTAACGGTTCCAAATCGGTATAGACTACCTGGACGCCAGCCTTTTCTAAGTCCTTGAACCAACTAGACTCATACGATCCATAACCCGTATTTAACGGATCGGTAATGTAGACGATGGGCATGTCCGGATTTTTCTTCTTTTTTTCTACAAGAGCATTTGTTAATTGATCGGCAAGCTGTGGGAAGTCTTCTTTCTCATCGTAATAATCATCCATCAAAAAGAAGTCTAGGACGATGAATTCTTTCGCTTCCTGAATCATTTTTGACACTTCATCGAAAATATGAAGTTCTGATTTGTACTGTTCTTTGGATTTGGATTTGGAGTAGGTCAGATCGTAAATAAATTCGATGTCTTCTACTTGATGTAGTTCTCCCTCATACGAGATGCCGGCAGGCAATGGTTTGTAAGTATGCCAGAGCATGACACCAGCGTAGAGAAGAGCAAATAGGAGCAAGGCATACGAAGCAATCCGTTTCTTCGTCCATTTTCGTTTCTTCTCCGCCATGGCGTTGCTCCCTTCCGGAGGGTTCTGTATATATGAAAATCCCTCTTCGCCTATCTATGAAATCTTTATTTAATGGAGAGGTACGGGCGGTCGGCACGCCATTCTACAGATACAGGCACTTTGTAGGTCTCGGATAACAGCTCGTTGGTGAGAACTTCATGTTTCGGGCCAGACGCTACTACTCTACCTTCTTTTAACAATAGAACATGTGTCATCTCAGCGACTAGTTCTTCTATATGATGTGTGACGTAGACAAGATGGACGTTGTTTTTCGTGGCAATCTCTAGCGCCTCTAAAAATTGCTCTCTCGCCAGAATATCCAGTCCAGAACATGGTTCATCAAGGATCAGCAAGTGCGGCTCACCCATTAGCGCCCTCGCAATTAATACTCGACGCTTTTCTCCTTCTGATAGTACCCTGAACTTTTTCTCTTTTACATGTTCCAGCCTAAATTCCTTCACTAAGTAATTTGCACGTGTCCAATCTTCTTCAATGACCTGTTCATAAATACCGAAGCTGGCGAACTTTCCACTGACGATGACTCGTTCGATCGTTTCATTCCAGAAAAAGTCCGAAAACTTTTCCAATGAACTGCTGACATATCCAATCTTCTTCCGCAACTCCGGCAAGTACGTACTGCCAAAACGATTTCCCAGCACTTCCACTTCACCTGAAGACGGGAATTCATATGTAGAAATAATCGATAACAACGATGTCTTTCCAGAACCGTTTAACCCGAGCATCCCCCATTGCTCTCCTTCTGAAATCTCCCAATCGAGACCTCGGAGTATTTCATTGTCGCCTCTTCTAAAATAGATGTCCTCAACTTTCACGACCGCCATTTGAATTCCCCTTTCCCTATACAGAAAACCGGCTCAAGCAGTGTGCAGCGAACCGGTCTACTATTTACCCTTCTTCGTTTTCTTTCTCTTTCTCTTTCTCGTATTCCTGGTATTTTTTCTTTTCAAGTTCTTGGTATTTCCTAGCTCTTTTTTCTTTTTCTCTCTGCTTTCTTTCTTTTTCCTTACGTTCTCTTTTTTCCTTTTCACTTTCTCTACGTTTCCGTCTCTTTTTAACTTCTCCTTCCACATGCTCGAATTGACGAATATCTGTTGGTCGGACCGTGATCGGTTCACGCACCAATAGCTTGCTCAATGAGAAGATCAACAGCAGGAGAAGCAATGTAAACGGTAAAGCTGATACGAGGGAAGCCGATTGCAATGCTTCCAGTCCACCGGCAAACAGAAGAACTGCTGCAATTGCAGTCATCAAGAAGCCCCAGATAAACTTTACAACCAGTGGAGGAAACAAACTGCCACGAGTTGTCATACTAGCTAAAATATACGTTGCAGAGTCTGCGGACGTAATCAAAAATGTAAAAATAAGGACAATCGCTAAAAATGACATAACATTAGTAAATGGTAAATGCTGAAGTGTCGCGAAAATGGCAGATGTTACGTCCTGGTCAACAGCTTCGGCAATCTGCGTGCCATTACGCAAGTCACTGTATAATGCTGTTCCACCAAGTGTTGCGATCCACATACAGGAAAATGCCGGCGGAATAACCATGACTCCCATTATAAACTCGCGAATCGTCCGTCCTTTTGAAACGCGCGCTACAAAAGCGCCCACAAAAGGAGACCATGCAATCGTCCAAGCCCAATAGAAGATCGTCCAATCCTTCACCCACGTACCGCCTTGGTATGGCTGCAACCGTAAGCTATACGTAATGAAATTATTGATGTAATCACCAATGGCTAATGTAAATGTTTCAAGTATGAATACTTTCGGTCCAACAATGAAGAAAAACACCAGCATGGCAATCGCCATTCCGAGGTTAAAATTCCCCAAGTACGCAATCCCTTTACTCAATCCGGATGAAGCCGATGTCATATAGGCTACAAATACGACGGCAATTATGAGAAGCTGAATTGTAAATGTACTCTTAATGTTGAAAACGTATTCCATCCCGCCGCTCATTTGCAGAACGCCCATGCCAAGGGAAGTAGCAATCCCCATGACAGTTGCTATAACAGCAAACGAGTCAATCCCTGTTTTGAGATGGCGATTGCTGCCGATCAGCGGCTCTAAAGCGGTAGAAATCAACCCATCCTTCTTCTTTCTAAACTGTAAAAATCCGATGACTAAACCGACAATACCAAAGATTGCCCATTGTGAAATACCCCAGTGAAAGAAGGAATAACCCATTGCGATCCGTGCCGCTTCCTCGGTCTGTGCCTCCACACCTGAAAGAGGGGAACTAAAATAATGACTCATCGGCTCTGCAACGCCCCAGAATACAAGCCCCACACCAAAGCCAGCTGAAAACAGCATACCAATCCAAGTAAAAAACGGATATTCGGGACGTTCGGTATCACCGCCTAGACGGATTGCCCCGAATTTACTGATGGCTAGTCCTACTAAAAATATAATAACAATAAAAACAACAAGCAAATAAAACCAACCAAATTTATCTGTCGTAAAGTGGTAGAGTTTTTCGGAAATCACTCCAAATGGTTTTGGCTTCATGGCACCTAATAGTACCAGTAGTAAGATAAATACTGCTGATATGGAAAACACGGGGTTTTTCCAAAACTTTTTATTCACAACTATATCGACTCCTAGTGTTCATTTGGTAACTTACTTACTAAACTTCATACCCTATTCTTACGAAATGTAACGCATTTTCACTGATGCAATAGGATGTGAAGAGCTACCAAATAGATTGTAACTGTTTATAATACACACCGAATAAGGCATCTTCAAGCGAAAATGCCTTTCATGATGTATTCAGCTAAAGTGTTCTTCGATTCCTTGCGACCAGCGCAAAGCATTCAAGGAAATTTCACTTAGTTTCTTTTCGGGGATTCTCAACTGCTCGGTCAGCTTCTTCACTTGTTCCCACTCAAAACGCTCGACCGCTATAATGAGCTGCATGTAGGGAGTCATTTCGGTTTCTTTACCATTCAATGTGTTAATAATGACATCTGATAAAGACAAGAGCGGTAAAATATCTTCCCATTTCCTACCCATGACTGCATCGATCATCGAAAACATCCCTGTCAGGAAATACTCATCCTTATTGGGCTTGCCTTTATATTTTGCCAATAGTTCGCAAGCCCTCGCACGTCTAAGTGAAAGTTCCACAAGTGCCGTCACACGACCGCTTTGCAAGTCTTGCCCCAAATCATGGAGCATCAGTACTTGTAACCATTTTTTTGTTTCATTTAAGCCAATCAATACGATTGCTTGCTTGATCGAACTGATTCTTTTTGGCACCTCGAATGCCAAAGTGTTGATGAAACGCAAAAGTTTATAGGAGATCGATACGTCTCGCATAATCAATTCGGAAAGCTCGTTGATTGACTGTGTATCTTTTTGAAAAAACTCAATGATTTGCAAATGAACTAAAGTATTAGCTGGGATTTCTTTGCTTTTGATAATTTCTGGCTTGGCGAAGAAATAACCTTGGAACAAATCATAACCACTTTTCAACGCCAGCTGATAATCCGCGTCTGTTTCTACTTTTTCAGCCAATAAAACAATCGATGGATATTTTTTGAAAAACTCCTTAATCTTTGTCTTTTCAGCCGTGTTAGTCATCATAAAATCCACTTTTACTATATCTACAAGTTCGAATAACTGAGGATATGCTATGTACTGGTCTTGTAAAACAAAGTCATCAAGCGCTAACTTGAAGCCTGCTTCCTTAAACATTTGCAAACGTCTTAACAGCGCAGGCGTAATTTCCACGTTTTCCAGAATTTCAATAACGATTTTATCCGGATTCAAACTCATGAATATATCCTGCGCCAATAATTCACCAGAAAAATTGATGAAGGAAGGCACACCACTAGTAACTTGATCAACCCCTATAGTCAGAAACGTATTGACAAGCAGACTGATTGTAGCCTGTTCAGGATTTATGTCTGGGAAAACATTCTTTTCACTGTTTCGATATAACAATTCATATGCATAGATATTACCCTGCCGCCCTAAAATGGGCTGTCTCCCGATAAATATCGAGTACTCATTCATTTAATTCATCTCCAAATCCCATTTTAAAGCTTGTGCAACCGTCCGACTACCTTGTTCTCTAGACGCTTCTCCCAAGAGTCTATCGGCTTTCTCTTCATTGTACGTGATCGAAAGAATTTTAGAAATATAAGTTGGGATAAAAGGATGTTTTTTCTATAATACCTTTGTCATAACATCCTGTAGCAGACAGCATACGCAACTCCTAAGAATCCTATCTAGTCCCAGTCCTATTATGGGTTTAGGAAATCATATTCTATGGTATGTTTTGTAAGGAGGGTGTACACGGAGGTGTTCTCTATGTTGAAAAGAAAAATGAAGAATGCACAACGTTCTCAAGAAATCTTAAATGTATTTTTAAAAAATGGATTTAGTCATGTTTTATTTCGATTAGGTATAACAGATCGTAAATTCTCCGCCACAGACGAGGAAGCGGATTTGAATTTATATCACGTCGGAAAAAAATTACGAATCGCATTGGAACAACTTGGGCCTACATTCGTCAAATTTGGTCAAATCGCCAGTGGACGACGTGACTTAGTGCCTGAAGAAATCGCAGTGGAACTTGAACAGTTGCAGGATCATGTGGAAGCATTTCCTTTTGTGGAAGTACGGGAAATTATCGAGCATCAGCTAGCAGGGACCATGGAAGAGTTTTTTCAAGAATTTGATGAAGAGCCTCTTGCTTCTGCATCAATCGGGCAAGTGCACCGAGCTCGATTGATCTCAGGTGAACTGGTTGCGGTGAAAGTGCAGCGCCCAAATATCCAGCGTCAAGTGGAAACAGATTTGGCGATACTGCATGATTTAGCGAGTTTTTTGGAGAAGAATATGGCGTGGGCCAAGACCTATCGTCTGCGTGATCTCATCTATGAATTTTCCCATTCATTGCGGGAGGAATTGGATTATCAGTTAGAAGCCCGCAATTCGGAACGAGTTGCCCGGCAATTCACGAAAGTACCCGAAATTCAAATTCCATACGTTTATGACGAGTATTCTACACGTACTGTGTTAACGACAGAGTTAATTACTGGTATAAAAGTGAGTAATACAAAACAGTTGGATGCGGAGGGCTATGACCGCCAGCTCTTAGCTGAACGAATAGCCGACTCCATGCTCTCGCAAGTGATGGAACACGGCTTTTTTCATGGCGACCCGCATCCAGGCAACATATTCGTGACCTCAGGAAACGTCATTTACTTTATAGACTTCGGTATGGTCGGTCAACTTAGCAAGGAAATGACATACCATTTTATCTCTCTTATGTTCGCTTTACGGAAAGGAAATATCGAGCGACTGATCGATGTGTTTTCTGACATGGATATTCTTGACGAAAACACCAATATTGCCGCCTTATATCGTGATTTGCAAATCATTCAGCGAAAGTATTACGAAGCTTCTTTGAACGACTTGAAACTCGGTGATGTGTTCATGGAAGTTTTTTCAATCGCCTACCGTTATCGCATCCGACTTCCAAATGAAATTGCAATTCTTTCAAAGGTCATTCTAACGTTGGAAGGTGTTCTCAGTAAACTAGATCCTTCCTTCAGCATTATGAAAGCCATTGAGCCTTATGGTAAGAAGATGATGCTAAGACAATTCGATCCCCGCTATCTAGTTGAAAATAGTTGGCATTCGTTAGTTAAGAATGCGGAAATCATAGCAGAACTGCCAAGCGATATTAAGAAAGCCGTCAAAACCATACAAAAAGGAAAAGTCGATTTGGACGTCGGGCTGAAAGAGTCAACCATCATTTTTCGACGATTTGACAAGATCGCTAATCGACTATCATTCAGTATCGTTTTGCTGGCGTTCAGTATCCTGATGGTCGGTCTCATCATCGGATCTGCTATCGCTGGTCAGACCGCCATGTTCTTCCGCCTTCCACTCATAGAAGTAGGTGCTTTGATTGCGACGCTTCTGTTTGCATATCTGCTGTTCTCTATTGTGCGTTCGGGGCGTATCTAGTTATTGTTTACTCCTATTTAATTCGGGAATAGAAAAGCAGACAACTATTTTACGTTGGGAGGATTTTTTGTGAACAACAATCGCAAAATAAACAGTAACAGCAAAAATAAACAGTTGGAAACCTTTCGTATACATGACCAAAAGAAACCGATGACGACCAATCAAGGTCTAAAGATTACGGAGGATGAACATTCATTAAAGGCAGGAACACGCGGCCCCACTTTAATGGAGGACTTTCACTTCCGTGAGAAAATAACGCATTTTGACCATGAACGAATTCCAGAGAGAGCTGTCCATGCACGTGGGTATGCCGCACACGGCGAATTCGAATTATATGAGTCGATGAAAAAATATACGAAGGCTGGTTTCTTGCAAGAGCCTGGCTCGAAAACACCGGTCTTCACTCGCTTTTCTACAGTAGCTGGAAGCAAAGGATCTGCTGAAACCGTGCGCGATGTACGTGGTTTTGCTGTGAAGTTTTATACGGAAGAGGGAAACTACGATCTTGTCGGCAATAATATGCCAGTATTCTTCATTCAAGATGCCATTAAGTTTCCTGATTTAATCCATGCAGTGAAGCCTGAGCCACATAACGAAATGCCGCAAGCCGCTTCAGCTCATGATACATTTTGGGATTTTGTTGCCAATAATCAAGAATCTGCACATATGGTCATGTGGCACATGTCCGACCGCGCAATTCCAAGAAGCTTCCGGATGATGGAAGGGTTTGGAGTTAATACGTTCCGCTTTATCAATGAACAAGGCAAAGCACATTTCGTAAAATTCCATTGGAAACCGAAGCTAGGCGTTCATTCACTAGTTTGGGATGAAGCACAGAAGATCAGCGGGAAAGACCCTGACTTTCATCGACGTGACTTATGGGAATCAATTGAAAATGGCAATTTCGTGGAATTCGAGCTCGGCGTTCAGCTGTTAGAGGAGAAAGATGAGTTCAAATTTGATTTCGATATTCTTGATCCGACGAAAATTTGGCCTGAAGAAGAAGTGCCAGTGAAGATCATCGGGAAAATGACATTAAATCGCAATGTGGATAATGTTTTTGCGGAAACTGAACAAGTAGCATTTCATCCAGGCAGTGTGGTGCCAGGTATTGATTTCACAAACGATCCATTATTACAGGGACGATTATTCTCTTATACAGATACACAACTAATCCGGCTTGGGGGTCCGAACTTCCACGAGCTGCCAATCAACCGTCCTGTCTGTCCATTTCACAACAACCAACGCGATGGCTACGGTAGACAAACGATTAACGTAGGACAAGTAAGCTATCATAAAAACTCGCTCGCTGACAACAAGCCGAACACTTCTTCAGAGGAAGACGGCGGCTATGCGCATTACCAAGAAAATGTTGACGGACGGAAAATACAAGCGAGAAGTGATTCATTCAAAGATCACTTCTCGCAAGCCCGTTTATTCTGGAAGAGTATGTCCTTGGCAGAAAAGCAGCATATTATTGAGGCTTTTAGCTTCGAAGTTGGGAAAGTGAAGAACATGAATGTGCGACAGCAAGTCGTCGACATGTTTGCCAATGTGGATGTAGATATGATGACAAAGGTAGCACAGGCAGTCGGTGTCAATGCTCCGTTGAATGCAGAACAATCCGATGTAAGGAAAGCTTCCCCTGCCCTCAGCCAGGAAAACAAGGCGAAGTTGCCCGATACACGTAAAGTAGCGGTGTTGATTGCAGATCAGTTTGACGAAACTATTCTGGAGCCAATCATAAAAACGTCGTTGGATGCAGGCATGTCAATTCATATTATAAGCGAGAAATTCGGTACGTTGACTGGTAAAGGTGGATCGACAGTAGTTGTCGATGAAACTTTCTTGACTGTCCATTCTGTACTGTATGATGCTCTGTATGTCGCTGGCGGACAAGCACAGCAGCAAAATAAGTTTGAAAAGGATGTAGCTGATTTTGTGAACGAGGCATATATGCACTACAAGCCAATTGGCATAGCGCCAAATGCTAAAGCGCTGTTTGAGAAAACGCAAGCCAAACCAGGGCCAGGAATACTGTTAGACTTGACTGTTTCAGGAGATGGCAAGCAATGGGTAAATACTGTTGCAGAGCACCGCTTCTGGAATCGTGAAATCTATTAATAAGAACATACTAAAGTCGGATGAATTTGATTCTATCCGACTTTTCTTATCTTTTTCCATTCAGTCTTTCTCAAGAATCTCAATGAATTTAGACGCGGAAGGTGACAAAGAAACACCTTTTAAATAGCATACTCCTATGCTTCTTTTCGGAATAGGTTCCAGAAACTCTACTTCCTGCAGCTTGCCTGAGTCCAGATAGTCTGCAGAAAACTCCTTGACCACACACGCAATACCTAAATTAATTTGCGCAAATTCCAGCAGCAATTCATGCGACCCCAACTCGAATTCGGGATAGATCTTCACTCCTTTTTCTGATAGAAAGTCTTCTACATATTGGCGCGAGTTAGATTTCGATTCCAATAAAATTAACGGCAACTTTGTTAACTCCTGTAATGGGACAGGTCGCAAGAATAATTTTTTGAATCGATCACCATAGACAAACGCATCTTGCACATCAAAGCATACTCTTTTTTCTAATGTTTCATCCTCTACAGGGAAATTGCAAACCGCGATATCCGCTTCTCCGGATTTTAAGGCTGCAATCAACTCCACAGTCGTTCCGTTAATAATTTTAAAACGAATACTTGGATAATTGGTATGGAATGCTTCCAAGTAGGGCAATAAATAGTAACGGGAAATAGTATCTCCTACACCAATTTTCAGTTCACCCGCCGATAAGTTCTTCAGCTCGTATAATTTTTCATTGCCTGCATCAATCAAATTTAAAGCTGAGTTGACATATTCGAATAGCAATGAACCTTCATCTGTCAGCGATACACCTTTAGATGTCCGGTTAAACAGCCGTGTATCCAGTTCTCGTTCGAGCTGAGATATGATCTGGCTGACGGCTGGCTGCGTCATGAATAATTGTCTTGCCGCCTTGGAAAAGCTCTCATTTTGGACGACTTTGCGAAAGACTTTATACCACTCCAAGTTAATCGACATATAAACACCCCTTATACCACCTATTAAGTATATTAATTTTACTTATATCACAAAAGCACGTTATAATACAAAGAAGAGTGATCAAATTAAGTTTCACTAAGGAGCGATTGATTTGGAAAGAGTAGTAGGGACGGTTGTCAGAGGATTGCGTTGCCCGATCATCAATGAAGGTGACAATATCGAACAGATCGTAGTAGACAGTGTATTGGAAGCTTCTAAAGTTGAAAATATTTCGTTTCAGGATAAGGATATTGTCTCGATTACTGAATCGATCGTGGCACGTGCACAAGGTAATTATGCAACGATTGACCACATCGCAAAAGATATCGAAACAAAATTCGGTGACGATACGATTGGCGTTATCTTCCCTATCCTCAGCCGAAATCGATTTGGGAACTGTTTACGTGGAATCGCGAAAGGCGCAAAGAAAATTGTTTTGATGCTTAGCTATCCTTCCGATGAAGTCGGTAACCACTTAGTAGAGCTTGATCGTTTAGACGAAAAAGGAGTCAACCCGTGGACTGATGTTTTGACAGAGGAAGAGTTCCGTGCGCATTTCGGCGATAATAAACACCCTTTCACCGGCGTTGATTACATTGAATACTACAAATCATTAATGGATGAATTCGGCGTCGAACATGAAGTGATTTTCTCCAACAATGCTAAAACAATTTTAGATTACACAAAAACAGTATTAACATGTGATATTCATACACGATTCAGATCGAAACGCATTCTTGAAGCAAATGGCGCCATAAAGATCTACAGCCTGGACGATATACTTACAGAATCGATTGACGGCAGTGGATATAATGAACAGTTTGGCTTGTTAGGCGCAAACAAAGCACAAGAAGATAGCATCAAGCTTTTCCCGCATAATTGTCAGCCTGTTGTGGATAATATTCAAGCCATGCTGAAAAAGGAAACAGGAAAACATATTGAAGTCATGATCTACGGAGACGGTGCGTTCAAAGATCCTGTCGGTAAGATTTGGGAACTGGCAGATCCTGTTGTTTCTCCTGCCTATACTGGTGGATTGGACGGCATTCCTAATGAAGTAAAACTGAAGTACTTGGCTGATAATGATTTCTCTGATTTACGTGGAGAAGAACTGAAAAAGGCAGTTTCAGCCTATATAGAGAAAAAAGCCACGGACCTTATGGGCTCCATGGCTTCGCAAGGTACTACACCGCGTAAGCTGACAGACCTGATCGGCTCTTTATCTGATTTAACTTCAGGCAGCGGTGATAAAGGAACACCTATTGTCTTTATTCAAGGCTACTTCGATAACTATACGAACTAAACCACATTGGTTATGGCATTGCCTTTCCATACAAAAGACACTACGAATTTATCGTAGTGTCTTTTGATGTAAGTGCCCTTCATTTATTCTCATGATTATTCAACTGTTACTCGCTTGGACTTAGATTGTTGAATTTTACTAAACAACATAAATAGAGCAAGTGCCGCCAATACAACAATCATCAGGACTACATACAACTTCCGGTAACCGATGATCGGTACGAGTGACCCTATTACATATGGTCCGAAGCCAAAGCCGAAGTCCAAAAAGATGAAGAATGTGGAAGTAGCTACACCAAGACGTTCAGGTTTTACTCCCTGCAATGCAATCGCCTGTGCACATGACTGGAAATTACCAAAACCTAGACCCAAGATACCTCCAGCCAGAAGCAACATCCAGCCGGCTTGTGCTCCACTCAGTAATAAAAGGCCTCCTGCAAACAGAACAAGTGATGGATAGATAACGAACTTATTTCCTTTCACATCCAGCAACCGACCAGTAAACGGTCTAGAAAACAGCACGGCAACAGCATACACTAAAAAGAAGAAACTCGCGGCACTTACCAAATTGATTTCTTCCGCATAAAACGAAATAAACGATAATACACCTGAATAGGCAACGGCAGCCAATAACGTCACAAATGCAATAGGCAACGCCCTTCTTTCCAATAAACCATGTATCCCCAACTTTTCTGTTTTTGCTTGGATATTCTTTGCAGGCATGACCATTGGCGATTTCTTGACGAAAAAGAACATCGCTGCGCAACATATACTAAGCGCTAAACAGAACAAAAATAACACTTGATAGTCATAGTGTTGACTAAGGTAAATTCCAAAGAACGGACCAATTGCCGTTGCCAAAACTGCACTAAGGCTGAAATATCCAATTCCTTCGCCTCTTCGCGAAGGCGGCAGCATCTGCGCAACCATCGTACCGGTAGCTGTAGATGAAATTCCTAAACCGATTCCATGGAAAAATCGATTCGCCATCAGTAAAGGCAAGTTATCAGCTCCAAAATAAAAGACAGAAGCCAGAACAATGATCGCCAATCCGATCAATAAAAGTCTTCTGCTGCCGATTTTTTCAATTAGTCCACCGATAGCTAGCCGGGACATAAGAGTTCCGATGATGAATATGCCTGAGACCAACCCCGCCACGCCTGTTGATACACCATATTCTTTTACTGAATACGGCGCAATGGTCACCATTAGCAAATACATGACTAGCATTAAAAAGAAATTTATGATAGAAGTGACGATAAAGTCCCTTGTCCATATAGTTTTATTGTCCATTTAATCACTCTCTTAGTTGTTCAGATTTTTTCTCGCGGACTCCATAACTCGAATTGCAGATTCAAGCTCTTCAAGTTCAATTCCATTCAATAGTTCACAATACAATATTTCTAATTCCGCCATAATTGTCTCCACTGTATTCTGACCAGTCGCTGTCAAACCAATCCACTTTTCACGGCGATCTGTTCCAGGACGTACACTGACTAAATTCATTTCTACTAAACGTTGAACAATCTTTGTGACACTTGGTTTTTCTACTTGTTGACGTAAGGCAATTTCTGCCGAAGTCATTTCACCTTCCAGCTTCAATAGCTTTAATATCCCCCATTGAGAATGAAATAAATTGTGCGGCGCAAGTAGCATATTCAATCGATTCAGCACAGGACGATAGACTTGAAAATACTCTGTAAAAAACGTTTGTTGACGTTTCATATTTTATCTTCCTCTCAATGATTAGTTAGGCTAACTAATCATTATAGTAAACCATATATTCCTTTGTTTGTAAAGTAAGAATCAGAAGAAATCTAAAAAAAGGAAGGACTTGGTGTATCCAAGCCCTTCCTTTCTATTATTGTCCGATCGCTTCCAAGGAATTAACAATCATCTTCGCTGCGTGTGCTCGAGTCGTTGGAGCGTTCGGCATGAACTTCCCTTGATCTCCTGTTGCAATATTTAGCTGATACAATCCTGCGATTGCCCCTTGCGTTTCTTTTGCAAAGTTCTGGATGTCCTTAAATGGTGCAGCGATTGTAGGTGTGAATGGTTTTCCAGTAGCCGCTTCATAGGTACGGCTGAGCAATAATGCCAATTGTGCACGACTGATCGATTGATTTGGCATGAACTGCCCATTTACCCCGTTAATCAGTCCGTGATCGTAAGCGGCTTGAATATCTGCTTTTGTGCTATCTGCATAATATGCCAAATCCTCAAATGGCATGTTGTTGCTCTTTGGCTTCAAATCCAATGCACGTACGATAATGGAAGTAGCCTGAGCGCGTGTCAAAGACTTGTCAGGACGGAATGTAAGATCCGAGTAGCCGCCTACAATACCTTTCTCCGCAGCCAGTTCAATCACATCTTTCGCCCAATGATTCGAAATATCTGTAAAAGTGACAGATGGCTCTACTGGTACCTTTTCTAGTGTATACGACGTTTTGATGGTATGCATGCTCTTTTTACCATGCTGATCTACAGCTTGGACAGAGAATTGATATTCTTTGTCTGGCTGCAGGTCGCCAATTTCATAAGTTAAAACAGGGCCCATTACTTCGCCTACCATTTTGTCGCCATTGTACACTTGATACGTCATAATCATTCCTGTATCAATAACCGGCCCCCAATTCAATACGACAGTGGATTGATCTTTTGCTTCCGCTGTCAGTACATCTTTCGGAAACCATGGATAATTATTCATCAATGATTCTTGGAATGCACCTGCTACTACTTGGTAGCCTGCCTCACTTAAATGAATATTTTTAGGGTTTGGTAAATACTTTGAAAAGTCCTTCGCAATTAATTCATCTGTCTGAACAAATTTAGCTGGTGTACCTTGCATTCCACCTTGAATTGCACCATTTAATCCCTTTACAAGCTGTGCAATTTGAGGCTGAAGCTCAGCAGGCATATGCGGGAATGAATTGTAATACCCCATCACATATACTTGTGCTTCAGGATTCAATTGATAGATTTTCGCCAAAATCTGCTGAATATTTCCCCCAACCTTCGTCATAGCAGCTTGAATCTCTTCCAGGTCGAAGTCTGGTTTCCCCGTGCTTTCATCAAACTTGAAATATGGAAGCACATCATTGGCGCCAGCGGTCAATGTAATTAAATCGGCTTCCTTGATTGACTGATGAAGAGCCGCGGTTTTATCTTGACTGCCTGTACCAATTACGGGCTTTGAAATGTCTGTCTGCAAGTCTTCTAGCACATTACTAGACGTATAGCCGGGAAACGAAAAACCTTTATTACTCGTTTGCAAGACTTCTTGTTTTGCTAACTCTTCCGCCAAAAAGTCCACATACCCTTTACCTGGCTCTCCCGTGGAATTAATACCGAAAGCCAATGAATCCCCAAGTGCTAAATAATTGATTGGAGCAATCCAAGTTGGTGACTTTTCAGGTTCTGCGGCAACGGTTTGCAATGGAGGCACAGCAAGCTGCAACAGTAGAGCGAATGCTAGCAACAGATGACCCCACGATTTCTTTTTCAATACATCGACCACCTTTAATTTTCTGATTATTTTAATTTCTATCATAGTTGCTAGCTTGCCAGTCTGTCAAATTTTAGTACGCACGTCCCACAGCTCTGGAAAGAAGCGATGATCTAGTACAGACTTCAAGTAACTAACGCCTGATGAACCGCCAGTTCCTGTTTTAAAACCGATGATACGCTCAACAGTCTTCATATGTCTGAATCGCCATTGCTGATGACTGTCTTCAATGTCCACCAACTTTTCTGCAAGTTGATAAAGATCCCAATAACGATCCACATCACGGTACACTTCAAGCCAGGCAGCTGCCACACTTGGATCACCTGCGTACGTAATAGAGAAATCGCGCTTCAGCAATTCAGGGTTGATCGGGAAACCTGTACGTGCCAAAGCTTGAATCGCCACGTCGTAAATACCCGGCGCATGATAGGCTTTTTCTAACGCCTCGGATAGTTTCGGATCCTTCTCATAAATTTGGATAATCTGCGGTTGCTTATAACCTAGTGCAAATTCGATCAACCGATTCTGATACGATTGAAAACCAGACGCACGCCCCAAACTGTCGCGGAACTCCATATATTCTGCAGGTGTCAGTGTAGCGAGCACATCCCACGCTTGAATAATCTGGGTCTGGACTTTCGACACACGGGCAAGCATCTTGAAAGCTTCCGGCAACTCATCATTCTGAATCGAATCAATCGCTGTTTCAAGCTCATGCAAAATTAATTTCATCCACAGTTCATTCACTTGGTGGATAATAATAAACAACATTTCGTCATGGTGCCCCGATAAACGTTCTTGGCTCGACAACACTTTATCTAAGTTTAGATACTCACCATATGTCATCGATTCGCGAAAATCTGTATGAATGCCTTTTTCCGTCATGACTCCCACTTCCTAACGACTGCACGAACCGGGCTGCCATCTGCTTCTGCCAGTGCTAAAGGTAAAGCGATCAATTCATACTGACCAGGCTCCAATGAATGCAATACTAAATTTTCTATAATGATGACATCATTGCGGTATAGGGAATGATGCGCAAGCAATTCCTTACTATCCTCCGCATCAACGGAAGGTGTATCTACTCCAAGTAACCGCACACCGCGCTCTTTCAACAAGGGCCCTACATCTTCGCCAATTACCGTGAAACGTTCCGGAAATTTCGTTGATGTCGGATGACTGCCTGTTCTCAATAAAATCCGTTCTGCCCCCTCGAAGTTCACATGTTCCAAGTCTGCCCGCGTTACACAATCCACCCCTGCCACATCAATCAAACAAGCGCTGCCGATGTAAAGATCTATAGGCAAATCCAAGATCCGCAACCCTTCATTGTCATAATGAAACGGCGCATCGGTATGTGTCCCAATATGGGTGCTCATCGTTAACTTGCCGATATTGACCGACCCAGACTGCTCCTTCGACACAGCTACTTCATACGAAAACGGAGTATCTCCCGGCCATTCTGCAATATTTTTAGTCAGCGGTTGTGTAATATCAATCCATTCGTTCGTCATGCTACAACACCTCGTTCATTCGGAAATTGTTTATACGTCTCATCCTTCATAATTCTTTTTAAGATTTGCACTGTGTGCCATACATCTTCAAATGAATTATAAAGCGCAACCGGTGCCAAGCGAATACCGTCCGGCGCTCGGAAATCCGGAATGACACCTTCCGCTTTCAATGCCTGACAAATCCTTGCCGCCTCTTCATGCAGCAATAAAAGGTGTCCGCCGCGTGTGGAATCAATCGGATTGCCGATGCCGAAAGAATAATCGCTCAATTCGCCTTCGATGCATTCCAGCATATAGCTCGTGAGCGCAAGAGATTTCTCCCGAATCCGCTCCATTCCAAGCTCTTCGAACATCTCCAACGAACCGATCAGCGGCGCCAAGCTCAATATATGTGGCGTACCAATCTGATATGCCCCCGCATCAGCAGCCGCTGTCATTTTATGATCCATGTCAAATTGCTTCGTCTTATCTGAGCCAAACCAACCTGCGAGTCCAGCTGCTTTTCCGAAATGCCGTTCATGAATGAATAATCCACCCACTGAACCCGGTCCGCCATTCAAATGTTTATACGTACACCAAAATGCGAAGTCTGCTCCCCAGTCATGAAGTTCATGAGGGATCGCTCCGATTGAATGACATAAGTCAAAACCGATGGGGATACCTTTTTCATTCGCAGCTTCTGTAAGCGCCTTCATATTCAGCACTTGTCCGCTTCGATAAAGCACAGCCGGCAGTACAATCAACGCCACCTCGTCCGTCATTGCCTCAATGATCCGTTTTTCATCGAGTGTCAACCCATCATCGCTTTTCACACGAACCAATTGCTCATCAGGGTCCAAGCCTTTCAATCGTATCTGACTTTGCAGTGCATAAATATCAGAAGGAAAATTCAATTCATCCGCCAATATTTTCGTTCGCTTACCTGACGGCTTATAGAATGTCGACACGAGCTGATGTAAATTCGTCGTCGTTGAACCCGTTGCGATTACTTCAGACTCTTTTCCACCTACCAATGTACACATCCGCTCTCCCAATTGCTCCGCCATATAAAACCATGGGTTCGCACCTTCCGTCCAACCGTCAATGCCTAACGTCTTCCATGAATCAAGCAGTTCCAGTAACGTTCGTTCCGCCCTGCCCGACAACAGGCCAAGAGAATTTCCATCCATATAGATTTTCTGTTCTGGCAAATAAAACTCCTGCCGATATGAAGCTAATTGATCTTGTGAATCAAGTTTTTGGGCATATTCTAATGTGTTAATGTCCATTTACATTCCCCTTTCTAACCGTACATAAATAATAGCACATCATTTATCAAAAGTGGAAAGCGCCCGGGTAGGCTCGACAGGCGTTGGAAATGTGCGGTGTACGGCTGTTTTGGCTCGTTTGGAGAGGGGTTTGGTTCGGTACAACTTGTCAAATGCGCGGTACGCGATGAGGTTGGTTCGGACCAATGAAAATTTGGTGCGGTACAGCGAGACTTTGGCGCGGCCTCCTGCCATTTTCACTTGATCACGGAAGAAAAAGCGATTAGCTCGAAGTAAGTTGGAGAACAAGAGGAAACTACCAAGATAGAACTTGCAGATGACTATGGCTCATGTGACTTCTTCTATAATTTATGCTACGCTTTTTTAAAAAGGAGCAATATCTTGCAAACATTTACGGAAAACACTGTGAAGATCATCCAACAAATCCCGCCAGGCCACGTCATGACGTATGGACAAGTAGCCGCAGAAGCAGGAAATCCACGCGGTGCCCGACAAGTTGCACGCATACTGCATTCAATGAGTGCCAAGTATGATTTACCGTGGCATCGAATTATCAATGCAAAGGGAACAATCTCTACTCCAGAAAACGCCGAATCAAAAGGCGAGATGCAGCGAGAACGTTTGGAATCGGAAGGAATAGAATTTGATGCAAACAGCCGAATCCCACTGGAAACCTATCGCTGGCACCCTCCTCTGCAATCTTAAAGATCAGACATAAAAAATGCTTGGCTGAATGAATCTCAGCCAAGCATTTTTGATATCACTGCAATAAACTCAAAAATTTCTTCGTCCGCTCATGCTGTGGATTGTTAAAGATATCCGCAGGCGCTCCTCTTTCTACAATGACGCCTCCATCAATGAAGATCACTTCATCTGCGACCTCTTGTGCAAATCGCATTTCATGTGTCACGACAGCCATCGTCATTCCTTCATGAGCCAAGTCTTTCATAACGCGCAGCACTTCATTGACCAACTCCGGATCAAGTGCAGACGTCGGCTCGTCGAATAACATCACTTTCGGATCCATTGCAAGAGCTCGTGCAATCGCCACACGTTGTTCCTGGCCACCCGAAAGCTGGTACGGATATTTTTCTTTATGATCAGCCAATCCCACTTTCGCCAGCAATTGTCCCGCAGTTTTCTCTGCTTCTTTCTTGGACTGCCCTTTGACCGTCGTCAATCCTTCAGTGACATTGCCCATTGCAGTCAAATGCGGGAATAGATTATAGCCCTGAAACACCATGCCCGTGAGCTGGCGAAACGCCCCAATTGCTTTTTTAGATACGGACTTGTTGAAATCCAACTGCTGATCGTCGATGGAAATGATTCCACCGTTCGGGGTTTCCAGTACATTTAGGCAGCGCAGTAATGTAGATTTACCAGAGCCCGAAGGTCCAATGATAACAACCACTTTCCCTTGCTCAATATCCAAGTCTACATTTTTGATAACTTCCATCGACCCGAAAGACTTTCTTAAACCCTGTATCGAAATCATGATAAACCTCCTGACTTGCCGACAAACCGATCCAGTCGCCCTTCAATTCTACCTTGAATAATCGATAGGATGAAACAGATCACCCAGTAGACAAGTGCAGCCATGGTATAGACGAATAAAAATTCGTAGTTCATCGATGCAATTTCTTGTGCTCGTCTAAACGTCTCTGCCACCAAAATTGTCGCGGCCAGCGAGGTGTCCTTAACCAATCCGATAAATGAATTGGAAAGCGGCGGAACAGAGACCCGCGCGGCTTGTGGTAACACGATTTTACGCAATGCCTGAGAATAATTCATGCCGATTGAATAGGCCGCTTCCCATTGGCCTTTAGGAATGGATAGAATCGCAGCCCGAATAATTTCAGAAGCATATGCGCCCACATTCAATGAAAATCCGATGACCGCCGATGGGAATGGATCGATAACAACCCCGATCGTCGGCAGTCCGTAGAAGATAATAAATAATTGCACTAACAATGGAGTACCTCGGATGATGGAAACATATACCCGTGCAATCCCGCGCAATATTTTGCTGGAAGAAATCCGTGCCAGAGCTGTAAAGATCGCAATGATAAGCCCAATGATGAATGTAATGATCGCCAAAGGTATTGTGAACTTAATAGCCCCTTCAATCAACGGCCCGATGGATGTTGATGCGATTTCTTGGAGTCTCTGTATCCGTTCGGGACTTAACGCAATACTATTAAGAAACATCTTCACCAAACCATTTTTCGGAGATCTCTTTCAACTTACCGTCTTCACGCATCGCATCTAACGCTTTGTTTATTTCATCAACTAAATCTTCATTTCCTTGTCTAAATAAAAACGCGTTTTCCGATTCATTTTCAGCTGAAGTATCTTCCTCTTCCACTATTTGAATGGGAGCGTCTGGTTTTTGCTGCAGGTAGTCTAGAGCGGAAATTTTGTCATTGTACGTACCATCCACCCGCTTGGAGACGATCAAATCGACCGCCTGATTAAAGCCGTCTACTTTGATGATTTCTGCACCATGCGACTTGGCTAGCTCACCATAGTTACTCGTCAATGTTTGTGCTGCTTTCTTACCTTCCATTCCATCAAATGCAATCTGCTCATCTGCATGAATGATCAGTACAGAATGAGAGCGTGTATATGGCTGAGAGAACTCGTACTTCGCCTTGCGGTCATCATTGATGCCGACTTGGTTGGCGATGACGTCAAAGCGCTTGGCATCCAACCCCGCAAAAATAGCATCCCACTGCGTTTCAAAAAACTTCGCTTCCACGCCTAAACGCTTTGCGACTTCTTCAGTCACTTCCACATCATAGCCCGTTAATTTTCCGGATTCATCGTGAAACGAAAACGGTGCGTACGTTCCTTCTGTTCCAATATTTAGTACACCTTTTTCTAACACTTCTTCTAACAGGCCATTATTTGCAGCGGAATCACCCGACGATTCTTCTGTAGGTTTTTCATTGGAACCGTTCGTCTTATCGTCCTCTTTCGTGCCGCAAGCAACCAAAACTGCGGACAATAAAATTAATAGAAATGGTAATAAAATCTTCTTCATTTCTTAAACCCCACTATTCTAATAAGTATTTGTTGTTTAGAATCATAAGAGATTGTGCAGACTCTGTCAACATTCAAAACTCTTCATGCAAGTAATTATACTATATAGAATTGACAAACTAAACAAATTACTTTAATCTATCGTTAGTTTAAAACCTATTAAACCACTTGGAAATAAGGAGGAATTATGTTGAGATTAAAAACGAAATTGATTCACGCAGGGATTTCAGGTGATCCACTGACAGGAGCGGTGACTGTCCCAATCTATCAGGTCAGTACGTTCAAACAGGATGCACCCGACAAAAACAGAGGCTATGATTACTCACGAGCCGGTAACCCCACACGAAATGCGGTGGAGCAATACATTGCCGATATCGAAGGCGGAAAACGCGGACTTGCATTCGCGTCTGGATTGGCCGCTTTGTCCTCTGTTCTTATGACATTTAACGCCGGTGATCACTTCATCATTAGCAATGACGTATACGGCGGTACATACCGTGTTCTCAATCAAGTACTAAATCGACTGAATTTAACATCAACTTTTGTCGACCCAACTGTTATCGAAAATATTTCAGAGGCAATCCAGCCAAATACGAAAGCGATTGTCATCGAAACGCCAGGGAATCCATTCTTAAAAGTAGTCGATATTGCAGCTCTTTCAAAAGTAGCGAAAGAGCATGACCTGACGTTGATTGTCGATAACACATTCCTGACTCCCTATTGGCAAAATCCTCTGGAGCTCGGAGCTGATGTCGTGTTCCACAGCGCCACGAAATACTTAAGCGGACATAGCGACGTCGTAGCAGGTCTCGTTGCCGTGAAAGATGAGCAGCTCGGAGAAGATATTCATTTGGTTCAAAAAGCCGTAGGCGCCATACTTGGTCCACAAGACTCCTATCTGTTGTTGCGTGGGATGAAAACATTGGGCATACGAATGGAAGAACATGAAGTGAACACGAAACGTATCGCTGAATGGCTGACGGAGCAACCACAAGTAAAAAAGGTCTACTACCCCGGACTCGAGAGCCATCCAGGGCATCAATTAGCCAAACAACAAGCACGAGGTTTCGGTGGTGTCTTATCATTTGAAGTGGATAGTGAAGAACTGGCCGAGCAAATTATTGAGAAAGTGAAGATTTTCCAGCTTGCTGTTAGTCTGGGAGCAGTGGAAAGTCTAATTTCTGTACCAGCCAAAATGACACATGCAACCATTCCCACTGAAGAACAAACCAAATTAGGCATCACGCCTAAACTAGTAAGATTATCTGTCGGCATTGAAGATGTGGAAGACTTGTTAGAAGATTTGCAGCAGGCATTTGAATGACTGAAGCCGAGGGCCAGGGAGACTGAAATCTTCCTGGTTTTTTCACATTATGTATCCTTCTAGTTATTTACAAGTTTTAAACCAAATTAAAAGGGGGAAACAATCGCTATACAACTGATAAGGGATTGATTCATATGGAACAAGGATCTGAGAATGCACGAAGGAAACTACATAAAACATTAAAACCATCATGGGTATTCGCGATTGCACTTGGCTCATCAGTAGGCTGGGGTGCTTTCATTTTACCCGGTGATTGGATTCGCGATTCAGGACCGCTTGGTGCGATCATCGGTCTAGGGATCGGTGCCCTTATCTTGATGATCATTGCTTCGAGTTATGGTGTCATGATCAAGAAGTTTCCGGTATCCGGAGGCGGATTTACATATGCTTTTATCGCGGCTGGTAAAGTATGGGCGTTCATTTGCGGCTGGTTTTTATCACTCGGATATATTTCGATTGTAGCATTGAACGCCTCAGCGCTGACATTGTTGTTAAAGTTTTTGGCACCAGGTTTCATGAAGCAAGGCTATTTATACTCGGTAGCGGGATGGGATGTCTATGTGCCGGAAATACTGATAGCCAGTGTGTTGATTCTACTGTTCGCTCTCATTAATTCTACAGGAACCAGTGTTTCAGGAAAAATTCAGTTCTACTTCAGTGTGCTGCTTGTGGCAGGCGTGGTGCTACTAGGTTTCTTCACATTCAGCGTCGCCGATCAGCCACTTACAAACTTGCAACCTTTCTTTAAAGGCAACCAATCTATTTTAACTTCGGTACTCGTCATTCTGGCGATCGCTCCTTGGGCGTATGTTGGATTTGACAATGTGCCTCAAGCAGCTGAAGAATTTAATTTTTCTCCTCGAAAAGCTACAATGCTTATCGTCGCATCTTTATTTACATCATTCTTGATTTACGCAATTATGATTGGTTTAACCGGCTGGACATTCCCTTCTCTAACCGCAGTCGGGACTGGTGATTTGTGGTTGACAGGAGAAGTAGTCCGTTCCGCATTAGGAATTGGTGGGCTAGCCGTTATGGCAGTGGCAATTGTCATGGGAATCTTCACAGGACTCAATGGATTTTTCATGTCGTCTAGCCGCTTGCTGTTTTCTATGGCCCGCGCTCGTGCATTGCCTAACTTTTTCCGTACCATGACAAAGGAAAACCAGACACCTGTCTGGGGAATCTGGTTTGTGGCCCTGATCACATTGCCGACTCCGTGGTTCGGACGCCAGGCGCTCACATGGATTGTCGATATGTCCTCAACTGGCGTTTCAGTCGCCTATTTCTTCACTTGTCTAGCAGCTTATAAGGTGCTTGCTTGGAATAAGGAAAAAGCAGGCCGTGAGATAGCGCCAATGAAAAAATTTCTAGCATTGATTGGGATGATCGCCAGCGGAGCTTTCTTAGCTCTATTGCTCGTACCGAATTCTCCCGCTGCACTTTCTACACCCTCTTATATTTTATTGTTGGCATGGGCTGTAGTCGGCGGCATTTTCTATCTAGCTATCCGTAAGCGTTATAATAGCTTGACACAGGAGGAAACTGAATATTATGTGCTCGGTAAAACCATTGAATCCGAGGTGATGGATACAACAGACGAGCCGAAAAAGGATGACCGAGTACCGTTATTCAATGCTTCCTCCTAATATATATACACTCCTTTCCACCGTTAATTCGGATAATTCCCGGGTATACTTGGGTAAACGGAAAGGAGTTTTGATATGTCGAGAAAACTAGTAACTGCTATACGCGAGCAATCTATTCCTTTAAAGGATCCGATAGCTTTCGATCAATTGTTGCAAAAAGCTGGAGATGCGCAAGTTGTTCTGATCGGTGAAGCTTCTCATGGAACTTCTGAATTCTACCAGCTGCGCGCAGAGTTTTCCAAACGGCTGATTCAGGAAAAAGGCTTCTCTGCCATTGCCATAGAAGGTGATTGGCCTTCCGTTCAAGCTGTCAATAATTATGTTAAAGGTTACGAAAGTGCACAAGAGAACTTACGAGATTTATTGATTCGATCGTTCAGCAGATGGCCCTCCTGGATGTGGGCGAACACAGAAATCGAGTCGTTCGCAAGATGGTTGCAAGAGGTAAACCAGCTGCGTGCCCCTCAGCAGAAAGTTGGTTTCTATGGGATTGATTTATATAGCTTATACGAATCCATCGATGAAGTGTTAGGGTTTTTAGAAAGCAATGACTCGTATGGTGTTGATTTAGAACTTGCCAAAAAAGCTTTCTCCTGCTTCGAGCCCTATAACCGGATGCCCGAGCATTATGCACTTTCATCTGCCCATTTCACCGATGAATGCATAGGCGAAGTCACAAACTTGCTGCAGTCCATTCGTTCCAATGAAGAGCGCTATCCACACGCACATGAGCAGGACTTGAACTTGGAAATGAATGCGCTGGTAGCAAAAAATGCCGAGGCATATTATCGTGCGATGCTCCAAGACGATGCTCTGTCCTGGAATATCCGTGACACACATATGACAGAAGCAATTAAAGAAATTCACAACTACTATGGAAAAGACACGAAACTTATTGTTTGGGAACATAATACTCATATCGGGGACGCAACGGCCACATCCATGGCTGACCAGCAATTGATCAACGTAGGTCAATTAATTCGAGAGCAATACGGTAAAGAGAATACATTGGCTATAGGATTCGGTACTTACGAAGGAACAGTTATTGCGGGCAGCAGTTGGGGTGAGTCGTATGAAAGGATGACGGTGCCGCCTGCCAAATTCAACACGTGGGAGGGACAATTGCATGCCGCCGGTGCGGAGGACAAGCTGTTGATTTTCAACGATCAAAATCGACAGCAATTTGATGAATGGATCGGTCACCGCGCAATTGGCGTCGTCTATAATCCTGAATTTGAGGCGTACGGAAATTTTGTCCCTTCCCGTATCAGTCAGCGATACGATGCATTTATATACATTGACCAATCGTCTGCGCTAGCTCCATTGTCTGAGTAGAGAGTCATCAGAAAAGCAGAGGCACATTGCCTCTGCTTCAGACTGTATAAAAATGGAATGGTAAGTGGTTATGCTACCGTTGATCTACGTTACAGGCGGGCGCTTTCCGGGGGGCGTGGCTTGAGCCTCCTCGTTCGCTTCGCTTCCTGCGGGGTCTCAAGGCGCACGCTGATCCCCCAGGAGTCGCCGCCTTCCACTACGATCAACTAGCCCACTCCCCCAGCTTGAGTGAATTGATTATCTATCTGAAGAACTTTATAAGTAGAGTAGAGAAAGTTTCAATTAAAGTAAAGATATTTTTCTGTTTAAAGAAGTAATAACCCGATCGTTAGCAATATACAGTGAGTTTACTCTGTATATTAGTTTACTTTTTTAGTGATTGGAGCGGAAGACGAGTGAAATGCAAAGATGTGCTCCCAACGCTTTGCTTATGTTCGCAAAGGCCATTCTTAGCGACAGCCTTTCCTGTGGAATCTAGCGCGAATGACGAGACCCTGGACTGAGCGTAGCAAGAGAAGCGGATCAGCCGCGCCCCACGGAAAGCGTCCCTTCAGTAGCGCAAATACCGGAATACAAGCCTGTAGTGCTTACTTATTTTTTATTGTTAGATTATCTAAATTAATTTAGTTTTTGTCTACAAGCTGAAGCAGAGGCACATTGCCTCTGCTTTTTGTTCTTTCTATAAATTTTCACAACAGTCCTATCCATTTCCAATAGGTTGCACTGAACAGTAGGATCAGCAAATAACCGATAACTGTCAGCGGTATTCCTGACTTCAAGAAATCCTTCACTGAAAAGGCGCCTGTTCCGTATGCTAACATATTTTGTGGCGCACTCACTGGTAATAAAAAGCCGAAACTGATGACAAATTGCTGGATTAAGACAAAACCAACTTCATTGACATCCAATGCAATGGTTGAAGTCAGAGCAATAAAAATTGGGATAAGCGCAGATGATAAGCTCGTGGCGCTGGCGAATCCTAGATGAATTAGAATATTAAATAGCGACAGAAGCGCGATTGTTGCGAGCAACGGCATATTATTTAAGCCCATCGCCCCAAATACTTTATCTGACAGCCATTGTGCACCTGTCGTATCCAATAAAATGGTCCCTAAGGAAATACCGACTGCGAACACGATAATCGTTCCCCACGGAATCATCTGCTGCACAGTTTTCCAATCAAATACACCAATCTTCGGTGTCAATAAAATAGCGATTGCCACTATCGTCACTGTTGTCGTGTCGAATGAATGAAGCTTCTCCTCCGTGGCCCATAGAAACAGCAATATCAAAGAAATGATAATTAAGCGGAGTTCGGAAGACTTCATTTTACCCAATTCTTTTAATTGACCTTGGATCAACTCTTTTCCGCCCTCTATTACCTTTGTTTCGGGTTTTATAATTGCAAGCATGACGAAGTATAGAACAATCGACATGATGATCGACCAAGGAGCGGCGTAGAGGAACCAAGAACTCCAGGCAACGGAAACACCAAATTCTTTCTCGATAAATCCAAGTGCCACCATATTTTGTGCAGCGCCTGTCTTAATACCGATATTCCAAATCGATACAGATTGCACAGCAGTTATGACGAGTAACGCGCCTAATCGACTGTTTGCCGGAAGTCCGAAAGCCGCCACCATACCAAGCAAAATCGGAACAACCGCTCCTGCTCGCGCTGTAGCGCTCGGTACGAAAAACGCTAATATGATAGACACTACAATCGAACCAAAAATAATGGCGCCTGTTTTTACACCGACTTTCGATAAGATATACAATGCCAAACGTTTATGCAAATTGGTCGCTTGCATTGCCGTAGCCAAGAATAAGGCAGCTGCCACAAGCGCCACTGCTGGGCTGGAGAACCCCGCCAACGCCATTTTCAAGCCCTCTTTCGTTCCAAGCATTTCATCCGGATTTGCCATATCGGGTGCCAAACCCAACAACACTGCAGCCAAACCTAAAATCATAGCTGCACTCACAGGATACGGTACTGCCTCTGTCACCCACAAGATGACCGCGAATGCTAAGATGGCCAATGCACGTTGCCCCGTTACCGGCAAATCTGCGGGATTCGGAAGCAATACAATTGTTATAAGGACGACAAATGCTAGGATAATCCACAATCCGTTCAGGTTTCGTTTAGGCTTTGGTGCTGTTTCTTCAGATGTTTTCACAAGCTGCCCCTTCCTTTCCAAAACATAATTCTGTTCACTTACCTCATACTGCTTTTGGTTACCCATTAAAAACCGGCCACCTCTTCGCGGATGAATGGCCGGGCATCGATCAATTTTTTCGTTTCACATGTTTCAGTATAACTTCACTCTTTGGAATGCTCGGAATATCCACCAAACTGTAACTTAAATCTTGCGCCGGCACCTCAAATGTCATTCGATTTGCCAAGTAATCTAAGCTGACCTTCATCACCTCAAGCGTTACCCATTCTCCTGCGCAGCGATGATTTTGAATGTAATCCCCACCACCCTGCGGAATTAAGTTGTATGGCGTGATCGACTCCTCTGCAAATCTTGACGGATTAAACACTTCTGGATTATTCCATAATTTCGGGTCGTGATTCGTTCCGTAAAAGTCGAGAATCGTCAGCGTTCCCTTCTTAAACTCATAGTCTTCCCATTTAAAGTTCTCTTTTACACGTGCCGCATTAAATGGGAAGAAAGGATACAAACGACGAACCTCCTGAACAAAATCCTGCAGATCTTTTTCCTTACCAGAAGAGAGCTTTTTGGCCTCCTCAGGATGTTGGATTAAGGCATGTCCTGTAAATGCGATATATATAGCAATTGCTACTATTGGACGGACAATATTCAGCACTTCAACAGCGGCAATCTTTTCACTAAGCAGCTTGCCTTTCTCATCACGATGGAATGAAAAAACATGCATAGCCGTTCCTTCAAAAGGAATCAAATCTCCTTTACGGACAGATTTGATTAAGCCACCGATCCATTCTTCCATTTCTTCACGTGCTTTCTTACCTTTCCAATGCGTATAGCCCAGTGTTGCAGGGGTTTCAAACAACTGAACGATTGCCTCTTGCTTCTCTTTAATTTCTTTTTCTTTCAATGGAACACCCGCCCATTGACATGCAAGACGAAGCAGAAGTTCTTGAGCTTCTTCGTACAAATTCACTTCCCCTTGCTGTTCCCAGTCACGTAACTTTCTTTCCCACTGCCCAGCGGCCATCTCTTTCAGTTGCTGAATCTGCTCCGGTCCCATTAGCGACATGAATGCTTCCTTGCGTACACAATGAGCCTCTCCGTCCAGCGTCTGGACTCCTTTTTCACCAAGCAATGTTTGCTGGACACGTTTCGGTGCTGCCCCTTTGCGAATAAATTTATCCGTATCATAAAATAGTTCGGCTTCTTTCGCTCCCGACAGACAAATCACTTGTTCACCAAGTAAATGAGTCTCAAATACGTTAGAGTGCAGTCCTCTTCTTCGATTTCGCAAAAACTGATAGCCTTCCCTCAACATACTCGCTGTGTGATCTTTCCCTTCTAACTTCGGCATAGATTTAGTTTCCCGCAAACCCGTCACGTCCTTTCTGCTGCTTCTTTATTCTCTACCCATTTCAGTCTTTCTATAATCGTTCCATTCAGCTATTGACTTATCTGTTAGAAGTGGTTATATTCAAAACGGTATATCTTTCTGTAAACAAAACAAGGTCTTATATAAAGTGAAGCGTTGTCTTCAGTAATTTCATTCGCGGCAGCAACAAGAGACTGAACGGTAGGTGCAAGTTCAGGCGACGTATGAAATGAACTACACCAACGAGTTGTCTTCACATGCAATGGAGAGGATAGCTCAGGCTATCAATTAGGGTGGTATCGCGGAGAACTCCTTCGTCCCTTATGGGGGCGACAGGGGTTTTTCGTATTTATAGGGGAGGCATCTAGTCAGCATGTTGCAAATCAAAGCGATTCATAAACCAACTTTTAAGGCTTCTGTCAGTTTGTCCGTTGCCATTGTCGCACTTATCAGTATCTGTATCGTGCAGTTTAAATCTGCACCACATTTACCTATTTTATTGGCCATTTTATTGTTGTTTGGATATGGAATGTGGAATAAATTTACGTTTAAACAACTTGAAACAGGGCTAGTAAACGGCGCTAGTTCAGGTATGAGTGCCGTGTTCTTATTCTTCTTTATTGGCGTACTTGTCAGTAGCTGGATGATGAGCGGGACCATTCCTACTTTGATCTATGCTGGGTTTCAAATCATTACACCGGCCTACTTCTATGCCATCGCCTTTGTCGTTACCGCAATCATCGGTCTATCCGTCGGCAGTTCATTAACAACAGTTGCAACAGTCGGGGTGGCGTTTATCGGGATGGCTCACGTACTGGACTTGTCCTTGCCACTTGCTGCGGGTGCAATTGTGTCAGGCGCTTTTTTCGGAGATAAAATGTCGCCGCTTTCCGATACGACCAACTTAGCCTCTTCTATTGTTGGCGTGGACTTATTTGAACATATACGAAATATGGGGTGGACGACGTTCCCTGCTTTTTTCATCTCCCTAATACTTTTCGGCATACTCTCTCCCAGTACAGCATCTGGTGATTTTCAAAAGATTGAGACCTTTCGCGATGCATTAATGGGTACAAATATGATTCATTGGTATACTGTCATTCCGATTATCGTCCTATTCGTCTTGACATTTGCAAAGGTACCAGCAATTTTAACGCTTGCAGCCAGCTCGTTTGTCGCTGTGATCATTGCGTTTTTCCATACTCAATATGGTTTTTCGGAAGTACTAGAGATTTTATTCAGCGGTTATAAAGGATTAACTGGCGTAACCGAAGTAGATGAACTACTCTCTCGCGGAGGCATGGAAAGCATGATGTTCACCATCTCACTTGTACTGCTAGCTTTAAGTATGGGCGGTATGCTGTTTACGCTGGGAATTGTACAATGTCTGCTTGCAAAGATCGAAAGCTTACTGCGTAAAGTGTCTTCAGTTATCATGGCTTCTGCACTTACAGCAATCGGTATCAACGTACTGATTGGTGAGCAATATTTATCCATTTTACTGACAGGACAAGCATTCCAGTCATCTTATGAAAAAGTCGGACTGGCCAATAAAAACTTGAGCCGTGTTATGGAAGATGCCGGAACGGTCATCAACCCTCTCGTTCCATGGAGTGTGGCGGGAATTTTCATTACTACTGTGCTTGGCGTGCCGACACTTGCCTATTTACCGTTTACATTTTTCTGCTTATTGAGTCCTGTACTGACAGTGCTCTTCGGATACTTAGGGAAGACATTGACACGTATTTAAGATTTTAAAGGAAGCTGTATGGGTTCTAATGAGTTGTTCTGCTTTTAAGGAACATCTTTCAGAACACTATACAGCTTTTTTTGCGTTTTCATTATCGAAATTATCAAGCAAGCTTTCCAACACCCCATTACCACGTATCCTTATAAAGATTCCCGATGACCATGCATAAGACCTTTTGATTGACCAATACTAAATGGAAATCTTGAATTGGCGGTGAATGAAGGCGTGGATTTCAATTTTATTTGGCAAGCTGTGCTGATCATCGTTGCAGGTATCGTTCTCTTGCACATCTCAGGACGAAAATCCATTTCGCAAATGACAATCGGACAAACCGTGTTAATGGTCGCTGTTGGAACACTCTTGATCCAGCCAGTAGTCAGCAAGAACCTTTGGCACACATTATTGACCGCTCTCGTTCTTGTGTTAACGTTATTGGTAATCGAATACCTATCTTTAAAAATTAATGTATTCGAACGTCTGGCAAGGGGAAGTTCAAGAGTAATCATTGAAAATGGCATACTGAAGCTACAAACGATGAAAAAATTACGAATGACAGTCGACGAACTAGAAATGCATCTCCGCCAAAAGGGCATAGATAAGGCAGAAGATGTTAAGTATGCCACCATCGAGATGAGCGGACAGCTCGGCTATTCGTTAATTGACCGAAAAAAGTATGCAACAAAAGAGGATATTGATCGTATTCAACTAACCTTAGAGGAAATGAGTCGTCAGCTAAATTTACACTTAGCTTCCGAGCAAAGTCCTCCTCCAATCCCAGAAACCACTAACTTGTTCTCTGAAATTGTAGAAGGTCATTCTCACCCCGTGCCAAAGCGTCTAGAATAAGTTTAGAGTATGTAGATAAAGGGAATTTATCCATAACAACTCCATAATGAGAGGAAGTTTTCTATATGAAAAGATTAATAAAAAGCGTAATAAAATGGGGACCTCTGCTGTATCCTGTCATAAAAAAGATTATGAATGAAAAAAATAAGAAAGAGGATTATTCACGCGGAAAGAACGCAAGATAATGATATATGAAAAGCACTGACAGACTGTATTTTGTCAGTGCTTTTATTTTTATATGGATAAAAAAATAAAGTATTTTGTTCAAATTGGTTTATTTTCTTACTGAAAAGAGTATACTAGTGTTGAGGATTTTTTTCTGACCTCTTTTTTCCTCTCTATGTTTGATCCCCAAACAAAAAGCTCCAGGTACACCACATTACCTATGGAGGAGAATTAACCACATGCATTGGTACAACAAATTGAAAGAGTATTTTCCGATTGAAGAGATGAAGTCAAAAGAACATATGGAGACATTGCTGATTGATAAAAGAAATGTCTATCATAAGGAAGAAGGACCGAAACATGTACTAATGTACGTGGAGACGGAGGATTTTGTTTTCGTGGATTATCTTTTCGTATCTTCTGCTGCGCGCGGCGAAGGTCTCGGAAAAAAACTACTGGATTCGTTGAAGACCAAAAATAAGCCGATTTTATTGGAAGTTGAGCCTGCTGTTGAAGAAGAACCCGATACGGGTAAACGACTCAAATTCTATGCTAGAGAAGACTTCTCTCACGCACAACAAATTAGTTATGTGCGTCGTTCACTGGCAACCGGAGAAACAAACAACCTCGAGATTCTTTATTGGTCACCCGCAACACCTGCCAAAGTGGATGAAAAGGTCATCTTCAACGCGATGAAAACCACCTACGAAGAAATTCACACTTACAAAGATCAGCACTTTTATGGAGCCTCATACGAACCTACAGCACAAGTGCTTCAATTTTATATGAAACCGAAAATAAATATTTTGGAAAATTTTGATGCCGTCAGTGTATAAGGCAGAAAAATAGTTCCAATCAAGCGTCCAAGCTAACATGCTGGGCGCTTTTTATTTGGCTTTCATTTACTTGTTTTGACTATTTTGCTTATCAACTTGACAATTATACTAGTCAAATTGTAAAGTATAATATGTATTCAACGTATTTAGAATCTGATTTATAATCTAATTGAATAAAAAAGGTGGGATGATGTGATGAAGACGAGACTGAAGGAACTTCGTGCAAGAGAAGGATTCAATCAAACCGAGCTGGCTAAACGCGCTAGAGTCTCCCGGCAAACGATCAGTTTAATCGAACGGGAAGACCTGATGCCTTCCTTGCTGATTGCTGTACGTCTGTCTCATATTTTTAATGAACCAATTGAAAAGATTTTTATTTTCGATGAGGAGGAATTATCATGAAAACAATAGGAAAAATGTTAGTCGGGGCGATGATCGGTTTTTTTGCAACATACACGCTGCTAGCCTCGGATTTTGAAAAGACAATGGAAAGTATCGGGTTGGAGATGACTGTAGTGCTTGGCGGAGTATCTTTTTTTCTGGGGCTGCTATGTATAATGAACATCTGGCAAATTAAGAAAAAAGCAACTGCTTCTCTAACCGGAGAAGAGGAAGATTTACGGGATGAATGGCAATATAAAAAATATAGCGACGCGACATTGGCTGGCAATAGCAGTCTCATCTTTGCTATCAGCACATTAGGAATCGCACTCGTGACAAAACAATCTTTGGCACTGATTATTGGCGCATTACTGCTAGTGATCACAACCCTTATCTGTAACACGGCGGGATTATCAGTAATAAAATTTGTATATCCTGACCGTAACTTGCCAGAAGCCTCAGATAAAAATTATGCGAAAAAGTTGCTGGCTGCAACTGACGAGGGAGAACGGCACGTTATGTTGGAAGGACTCTATTCAGCATACAACAGCACAAACATATTATTAATTGGCGCGATGGGTTTGTTCATTATCTACTCTGTCGGATCAGGTAACTCACAACTATTTGCTATTCTTGTCATTGCAATCGTGTTAGTTACCGTTAATACACAATATATGTTTAAAGTACGAAGTAAATAATGTAGTGTGATGAATCGTTTAAGAGAACTTAGGAAAAATATAGCACTCCTAAGTTCTCTTTTTTATGGTTTCTATTTCTAGACTACTTTATTTCCTTCTAGTTGACTTTCCTCTAAATAAGTAACCTAATAGTTGATTGAATCACCGAATGATTGACCTTACACTAATTATAAAGCAGAAAGGACGTGAAAAAATGCTGCAAATCGGGTCGATCATATTAAAAGAGAGAAAACGGCTGCAGGTAACACAGGATACGCTGGCTGCCTATTGCCAGGTCTCAAAAGCATCGGTATCCAAGTGGGAGAAAGGACAAAGTTATCCTGACATCACGTTGTTGCCGAAGCTGGCTTCTTATTTCAAACTAACAGTGGATGAGCTACTTGGCTATGAACGTCAATTGTCAAAAGCAGAAATTCAGAAACAGTATTACGAATTTGCTGAACGCTTTGGGATAGAACCGTTTGAACAAGTTTATGATGAAGTAGACGAACAGGTGAAGTCATTCTATCACGATCCTTCATTTCTATTGCAAATGAGTATTTTAATGCTTAATCACCATATGCTAAGTGATGAAAGCCCTCATATCTTGCAAAAGACTAACCAATGGCTCGAGCGTATCCGCCAATTAAGCGAAGACGTCTGGATGTTGCGCCAAGCCAATTCCTTGCAGGCAACCATCGCGCTCATGCAAGCTGATCCAAACACAACACTTCATTTATTGGATGGCGTAATTAAACCAAGTATTGGTGATGAAATTTTGCTGGCGACTGCTTATGAACAAGTGGAAAAGCAAGACGAAGCCTTGCGTGTGATCCAAGTTATGATGTACCAAAACATCATCCAGCTAGTTGGAAGCAGTCCGATTTACTTACGACTGACTACAGCCGATTCGAATGCTTTTGAAGAAACGATTCGCCGAATGAATGGATTGATCGAATTGTATTCACTAAGAAAACTGCATCCGAATATTTGTCTGCAATTTTATTTTGGCGTAGCTCAATGTGCTGCAGCGTTGGAGAAACGCGAGTTGATGTATTCGTATTTGAAGAAGTTTGTTGAAGTCTGTATCGAAGATTTGTTTCCCATTAAACTGCGGGGCGACGACTATTTTGATTTATTGGAAGACTGGTTGGCACAATTGGATTTAGGTCCCAATGCCCTGCGCAATACGAGTATTATTAAGCAATCGGCTTTGGAAGCTATCGAGGCACCTTTCTTCGCACCTTTCCAAAATGAGGAGGAGATGAAGGAATTAATTGAAAAATTACGCTGGGGATTGGAGGGCATTCAATGAATACGGACGTAGAGATTCTAATCGAGTATTTGCCTTTTCTAATTCCTCTTATCCTATTACAAATCGGACTCGGGATATTTTCAGCTGTCCACGTCATCCGAAATCCCCACTATCGTTTTGGTAATCAGGTAATGTGGCTGCTAATTGTGTTATTCATTCAGTTTATCGGTCCATTAGTTTATTTTGTCTTCGGAAGAGGTGATGATCATGGTCGTGCAAATTGAAGGTGTAACAAAACGCTTTGGAAGTCGGGACGTACTGCATGACATTCATATGCATATTCCTGAGCATTCTATTTTCGGATTTGTCGGTGCGAATGGAGCCGGCAAGACCACTTTGATGAAGTGTATGCTTGGTCTGCTCCCACTCACTGGTGGAGCGATTACGATCGCGGGTGAAAAGGTGACGTTCGGAGAAACGAAATCAAACGCACATATTGGCTTTTTACCGGACGTTCCGGAATTCTATCCATTTTATAACGCGAGACAATATTTAGAGCTTTGCGCGGTGGTTACTGACATGCCGAAAAAGGAATGGAAACAACGGATTGATGAGCTGTTGGAATTAGTCGGACTAGCAGATGTAACTTCCTTGATTCGCACCTATTCAAGGGGTATGAAACAGCGTCTCGGTATCGCGCAGGCCTTGCTTAACCGGCCAAAGCTGCTCATTTGCGATGAGCCGACTTCTGCGTTAGACCCGGCAGGTCGCGCACAAATTCTTTCGATATTGCAAAAAGCGAAAGCTGAAACAACTGTTTTTTTCTCTACACACATCCTATCTGACGCGGAACAAATCTGTGATCATGTCGCGATGCTACATAAAGGAGAAATTATTTTTCAAGAAGAACTGGCAAAATTAAAACAGCAATTTCACGACCAATTTGTCTATACATTCACAGTTCCTGCGAAGGAAGCTATGAAACAACTTGCATCCACTCAAGCCAAAATGCATATTGAAGATGATACTTTAATTGTCAGCTTACCGAATGACAGGGCACGTTTGGTGTTCATGCGTGAGCTGACACAGCGAGAACTCATCGTACAGTCCATACATCCACAAACTCGAATGTTGGAACAAGTCGTACTGGAGGTGCTCGGATGAATAGCTGGGTTGGATTTTTCAAGAAAGAATGGTTCGAGAGCGTGAAGACATACAAACTCCTGCTTGTGCTGGTCATTTTCTCGATACTTGGTGTGCTGAATCCTTTCACGGCTAAAATTACCCCCGTCCTAATGGAGAATTTTATGCCTGAAGGAGCTGTGCTAAATTTGCCTGAGCCTGCTGCGCTTGACTCTTGGCTGCAGTTTTACAAAAATGTACCGCAAATGGGCTTGATCGTCTTCATTTTATTATTCAGCACGATGATGTCGAAGGAGCTGGAAAAAGGTACACTTGTGATTTTGCTTACAAAGGGATTGCATAGAAGTACAGTCATTACAACGAAGTTTTTTATCGCACTTTGTTATTGGACGCTCGCTATCGCTTTATCGTTCAGTATCACATACGCCTATACAGCTTACTATTGGGATCAAAACAGCCTGCATCATCTATTCTTTGCTGTCAGCTGCCTTTATGCATTTGGCTTACTGCTTCTCGCCATCACATTATGGGGGAACACATTTTTCGCGACTTCCTCCGGCGGAATATTGGTCACTCTACTTTTCATGATCAGCTTATTTATCTTTGCTATTTTTCCGAAATCTCATTCATGGAGTCCGCTTGAATTAATGGCCACTCCTCCGGAAATACTAACTGGTGACGTGATACCGTCAGATCTAGTAATTCCTTATGTCTTAACTATCGGATTGACTCTATTTTTTGTCTGGTTAACGACTACCCATTTCAAGAAAAAGTTGCTGTGATTTATTTTCCAAAAACCTCTCTGAAAACGTTGACATCCAGTTGCAAGCGCCAGCTTCTCGGGACGTTTCGAAGTTAGACGGCGCTTTCCACTTTTGTTGACATTTAGTATAGATTCAGGTAAATTACTAAAGGACGAACAATCCAGTGATTTTAAATGAAAATATTCGTTTATAGAGGTGATTGTAATGGATACAGTATTTGATTATGAAGATATACAGCTAGTTCCTGCAAAATGTGTGGTTGAGAGTCGTTCGGAATGCGATACTTCAGTTACGTTAGGCGGACATACTTTCAGATTGCCTGTCGTACCTGCCAACATGCAGACCATCATTGATGAAAAGATTGCGATTCAACTTGCAGAAGAAGGCTATTTCTATATTATGCATCGTTTTAACCCGGAAAAGCGTGTAGATTTTATTAAGGATATGCACGCACGCGGTTTAATTGCTTCTATTAGCGTGGGCGTCAAAGAAGAGGAATACGGATTTGTTGAACAGCTCGCTATCGACGCTCTCGTTCCTGAATTCATCACGATCGATATTGCGCACGGTCATTCCAATCAAGTCATCCGAATGATCCAGCATATCAAAAAGCATTTGCCAATGAGCTTCGTCATCGCAGGAAATGTCGGTACACCAGAAGCAGTTCGCGAGCTTGAAAATGCTGGAGCGGATGCAACGAAGGTGGGAATTGGACCGGGAAAAGTATGTATCACGAAAATTAAAACTGGCTTCGGTACTGGCGGCTGGCAATTGGCGGCAGTTCGTTTATGTGCAAAAGCGGCGTCTAAACCGATTATTGCAGACGGCGGTATCCGCACAAATGGGGACATCGCAAAATCTGTTCGTTTTGGTGCCAGCATGGTCATGATTGGCTCGTTATTTGCTGGACATGAAGAGTCACCAGGGCAAACCGTGGAACAGGATGGACAGAAGTATAAAGAGTACTTCGGTTCTGCGTCAGAGTTCCAAAAAGGTGAGAAGAAGAACGTCGAAGGTAAAAAGATGTTTGTGGAATACAAAGGTCCGTTGAAAGGCACTTTGATTGAAATGGAACAAGATCTGCAGTCCTCTATTTCATACGCAGGCGGCAAAAAACTTGAGGCCATTCGCAATGTGGATTACGTGATTGTGAAGAACTCAATTTTCAATGGGGATAAAGTGTTTTAAATGAGCATAACTGTTCGGAGACTATCCTCTAGGTTGCTCTCCGGATAACCAGGCCAGCCTTTCATACATTATCTAAGTAAAAACACTCTCTTCCAATGACGAAGAGAGTGTTTTCGTTATGGTTGCACATCCTCTTCTTCAATCCGAAGTTTATTCTCAAACAAACTCGCCATCAACGCACCGATCGTCAAGTTCATCACCATATTAGCGACTGCAGGAACTGCAGCAAGCGATCCAAAATGCTCCATTGCGAGTGTCGCAGCTAAAGCCGAGTTACAGATCCCTGTATGGAATAAAATTGCGCGCGCGTTGCGTTCGGCTACGCCCATCCATCTGGCAATGAAATATCCCGACATCATCGGAATACAGACTTGCAAAGTAACCGCCACGAAAACAAGCGGCAACACCGACAGATTTTCAGAAAGTGCCTGCTGTGCGTTGGAAATAACGGACAGGATAACAATGAATAAAGCGAGTTGCGATAAAACCGGCGTATACGGCTTCACTGTTTCCACCTGCCGTTGCCACAGCCACTGTACAAATAATCCTGCCAACAAGGGCAAAAATACAATATAAATTATATTAAGGAATAATGGCCAAAATTCAATTGGAATGAAGCGTCCTGCAAAAACTTGCAATAAAACAGGTGTCAACACAGGCGAGATAAATGTATCCAATGTCGCCATCGTAATGCTTAGGGCGACTTCTCCGCCTGCGATAAATGTATAAATATTCGCAGATGTCCCACTTGGTACGGTCCCCGACAAAATGATGCCTGTTGCGATTTCAGCTTGATTGCTAAAGAATAGATACGCAATACCAATCGATACACCCACCATAATGGTCCATTTCAGGAAGACGCCAAGCAGTGCATATTTTGGGTTTTTAATAACTTCTAGCAACTTTTCTGACGATAGGGATAACCCCATCAGGAAGAAAATTGTTCCTAATCCGAATCCCGTAAGCTGTCGGATAGAAACAAATGCGTCTGGGGTAGCGTAAGCAATAATGGATAAAAGTACAATCCAGATTGGCAAGTATTTCGAAATAATTTTTGAAATGATTTGAATCGTTTTCACACACAACTCTCCCTAACGAGCAAAACTTGTACTTGGCACAAGTAAGTTCATGCCAAGCACAAGCCGTTGACACTTTACTTGGATCTTAACACATATGCGTATGAGCGGCTGACCGGAGTTTATGAGCGCAAACGAGCTATTTATGAGCGCGGCCCACTTTGCAACCATCCCCCCCTATTATTTCGTATAAACATACGCGCCATTCTCCACATGATCCAAGTCAACTGCATCCCCTATCGACACTTCCGAATTCATTCGCACGGTCACTTTTACTTTGGCTTCGTCGAGCTGAACGAGTACAACTGTGTAAGGGGCAAGATGTGCGAATTCAGCCGGTGCGATGTGGATATCCGTATAGCTATAGACACTACCCTTCGAAGAAACTTCCTGTTCCTGCAACGAGCCGGTTCCGCAGCTCGGGCATCGATATTTGCTCGACACACTGGCATACTCGCAATGAGCGCATTGATAAACTTTCATCTCTTCACAACCTTTCCAGTATATGAACGGTAGAATACGAACCGGTTCCGCCTAAGTTTTGCGCCAATGCAAGCCGAGCGCCTTCAACTTGGTTCGGAGCAGTACCGCGCAGCTGCTGGACGAGATGATAAATCTGGGCAATGCCTGTCGCCCCGATAGGATGGCCACGCGATAGCAATCCACCACTTGTATTCACTGGTTTGCCGCCCGTCACTTTCGTCTGACCTTGTTCTATTGCGAGCCAGCCTTCCCGTTTATTAAAGAAACCTAGTTCCTCAATCGCTAACATCTCCGTCATGGAGAAACAGTCATGGATTTCGACTACATCGATATCGTCCGGGCTAACTCCCGCCTTTTCATATGCCAAACGACCAGATTCCCGAACTGCTGGAAGCGACAACAAATCAGCAGCGTCCTGCATTTGCGTAGGACCCGAACTTTGTGCAGACGCTCGAATATGAACGCCTCCTTTTTTCCGTGAAATAATTAATGCAGCCGCTCCGTCAGTGGTTGGTGAACAATCGAATAAACCGAGTGGCGACGTTATAATTCGTGCCTCCATGATCTCTTCCATCGTTGTCGGCTTCCGGAACTGGGCCAATGGATTGTTTAAAGCATTTTCTCTATTCTTCATTGCAATCATCGCCAAATGTTCTTTGGTCGCCTCTGTCTCATAGAAATAGCGATTCGCCAGTACTCCGAAAAACCCAGGGAAGGTCAGACCTGCCTGTTTTTCATTGGAATCGGTATCCATCGCTGCGTTAATGGCCTGGGTTACGTCTGCGGTAGAAGCGTGTTTCATCTTCTCCACACCTGCTACTAACACGGTGTCATACTCACCGCTTAAGATGCCCATAATTCCTTGGCGCAACGCAATTCCTCCTGAAGCACAGGCACCTTCCACTTTGGCTGTCGGAACATAGCCAAGTCCGAGTTCATTCGCGACAATTGCACCAAGGATTTCTTGATTGGATATTGAGCCGCCCATGAAATTTCCGACAAATACCGCATCGACTTTTGGATTCCCTGCGTCTTCCAGCGCTTGAATGGAGGCTTCGAGTAACAGCGATTTCATGGATTGATCCACAAACTTCCCGAACTTGGTCATCCCGATTCCTTGTATATAGACATTCGTCACGACTGCACCCCCTCGTGCTGATTGCGCAACTCACGCTTCAATATTTTGCCGTATGAACTTTTTGGCAACTCCTCCACCAGGTGAATTTCCTTCGGCTTTTTGAAACTTGCCATATGATCTAGACATAGTTGAGTCAATTCTTCAGTTGTAACAGTTTTCGTTCCGTTCGGGACTACATAAGCAATGACATTCTCACCCCATTTGTCATCCGGCACACCGATGACACACGTCTCTTTGACTCCAGCATGCTTGTTGAGGACTTCTTCGACTTCTCTAGGGTAAATATTGACACCGCCTGAGATGATGACATCTTTCTTGCGGTCGACAATATGCACGTAACCTTCTTCACTTTGCCAGCCTAGATCCCCTGTTTGTAGCCAGCCGTCAATCAGCGTTTCATTCGTCGCCTTTTCATTGTTCCAATAGCCTTTCATGACAAGGGAACCTTTGCAGACAATTTCTCCGACCTCTCCCGCCGGCAGTTGAGCTCCTTGATCATCGACGATTTTCACATCTACGAACGGTCCTGTGCGCCCGCATGATTCCAAATGTTCACCAAGTTCCCGTTTCGGCATCATCGTAATGCACATCGGTGCTTCCACCTGTCCGAATGTCTGCGCGAAAATAGGTCCCGTCAAAGCGAGTGCTTGCTCAAGTTTACTCGCGGCTATTGCCGATCCTGCCATATTGATCGATTTCAGCGTGGAAAGATTTTTCGGTTCAAATTTTGGATGTTGGACCATCAAATTTACCATCGTTGGCACTAAGAAGATAACGGTGATATTCTCTCTCTTCAGGTCCAGTACAAACTCTTCCGGTTCAAACTTACTGAATACCACTTGCGTCAGACCATACAGCCAAGCGACATGCGAAAGGAAATTACTGCCGTGCGTCAATGGAGCAACGTGACCAATGACATCGTCATAATCCGTTTCACATGCCAACGCGAGCGACAATGCACCTGAAATGACGTTACGATGACTCAACATAACACCTTTCGGATTTCCTGTAGTGCCCGAGGTATACATGATGGCAAATGTATCATCTTCATCTACTTCGGCAATTGAATGAGCGCCTTGGCAGCTCTCAATCGTTTTTTCGTATACCTCTCCAATTGGCAACACTTCCAATACCACATCAATTGATCGGATTAATTGCTCTTCTCCGATAATCAATTTCACATCGGCATCTTCCAGCATATACTCATGTTCTTTCGGGTGAAGCCGATAATTTAACGGGACTTTGATGACGCCAGAAATGGCTGCCGCTACGTCTAGCTCAATATGCTCCAGACGATTCGACATCAGAATTGCAAAACGATCTCCTTTTTTTAATCCTATCTTCTCGAAATACGCAGAAAGCGCAAATGCTCGGTCCATCATTTCTTTATACGTAATTGATCGTTGCTCATCTTTCACCGCTATCTTATTCGGATACGCAGCTGCCGATTTCATTGCCAGTTTTCCGATTGTTTCCAAATCTTCTCACTCCTTCTTTAAAAAGTGAAACAGTGGTATGCCCAACATCTCATCCGGTTTCCGCTGCATATTTACGTCGAATACTGGAAATACAATAAACTCTACCGTAATCGCAACTGGATTATTGCCTCGGATGAAATGACCGCCGTTAATCTTCTTATCACAGTCAACGAATATGCCATGGAAATGGATGTCTAGCTCCCCTTCCGCACTATAACCGAGAAACCCTGTACCAGACAGCAACTCAACAGGTGTATCTGTCACGATTTGATCGGAGTATTGTAAGCTCTTATCCTCATTTTGATGCGGTTGTACAATTGTCGCATGTGCGAGGGAACCCATACATTGAAACTGAGCTGCCTCGACTCCATATTCCTTACATACTTCAATAATGCCTTCAAATAAATCGATTTCTTTCTTCAAACGGCCAATAATGCGATGAGTTTTGTTGTCATACACCGCTTGAATGCGATTATCCAAAACTGTATCCCCCGTCTACTTTCAAAACTTGTCCTGTTGTGTAGCCTGATTCGGATGTTGCAAAATACAAAATAGCCTCAGCAATATCGGAAGGTGTACCAATCCGTTTAATCGCTTGTCCGCCGACATCGTATTCCACGCCTGCTGTAATTGCACTTTCCGTTGCGCCAGGTGCTACAGAATTACATGTGATGCCATGCTCACCGAGCTCCTTGGCCACCCATTTAGTTAATGCGATGATTGCACCCTTTGAAGCGGAATAGGCTGGTCCAGATCTGCCGTCCTTCTTACCTCCTGAAGTCACGCCTCCGTTAAGCCCTGAAACGGAACTGATATTAATGATGCGCCCGTATTTCTGCTCGATCATATGTGGATAGACAACCGATTGAATGAATAAAAACGCAGCCTTTACATTCGTTTCCATATCGCGATCCCACATATCCAGCGTCATCGTATCCAATCCTAGCCGACTGCAAGTTCCCGCATTGTTCACTAAAATATGCAATTCTCCAAACTTATCAGAAGCTCTGGCAATGGTCGCGCTGACAAACTCCGGATCTCTTATATCTCCTAAGCACTCCAAAAAGACTGCATCTTTTCGAGTTTCTTGAATAGCTGCAAGCGTTTTACTGCAGCTATTCAAGTCCACCAAAACAACATTGGCCCCTTCTTGCGAAAAAAGGAGGGCCGTCTGGGCACCAATTCCACTAGCCGCCCCTGTAATGATTGCCGTCTGTCCTTTCAGTTTCACAAGCACCCCTCCACTACTCTATTTAATATTTAATAGGTCTGGTAAAAATGTTGATATTTGCGGAATAAACGTAATGAGCAACAAGATGATTACGGAAGAGACAACGAAAGGAAAGACCCCTCTCGATATTTGCCCAATCGATGTATTCGATATCCCGGCGGCCACAAATAAATTGAGACCTACAGGTGGTGTAAAGAGCCCAATCGCCAAGTTGACGGTCATAAACACACCGAACACGGTTGGGTCTACATCGAACATCAACACAATCGGCAATAAAATTGGAACGAAAATGTAATACGCAGAGATTGCATCGATAAACATTCCAGCAATCAATAAAATCATATTAATTAATAGTAGAATAATAATTTTATTATCCGAAAAACTTAACATTACGTCAGAAACTTGGCTGGCGATCTGCTCTGTCGTAATAATATACGCATAGACACTGGCCGCACTAACGATGAACATGACAACTGCTGTCTGAACACCCGCCGCAACCAAAATATCGTACAGTTTCTTCAACGTCAATTCACGATAGATGAAAAATCCAATGAATAAGCTATAAAAGACTGCAACAACCGCAGCTTCTGTCGGTGTAAAAAATCCGCCGTAAATTCCGCCCAAAATAATTACCGGAATCAACAAGCCCCAAATCGCACTTATAAACGCTTGAAAACGTTCTTTGCCTGTCGCTGGTTCAGTTTTCTGCTGAGCCGCCACTGGACCTTCCTGTTTTTCCTGACCACGTCTGACAAACATTGCTGCGAGGATGAAACCGAGACCTAAAAGTAATCCAGGAATCACACCCGCCATAAACAGACGGCCAATTGAAACCGGAATCTGATCACCAGCTACCACTGCGAAAACGATAAATGCAATGCTGGGCGGTATAATAATTCCAATGGCTCCCGAACTTGCAACTAAGCCAGCAGCTGTTTCTACCTTATATCCATTTTTCACCATGCCGGGAATGAGAATGCCACCAATTGCTGCTACAGTTGCAGGTCCAGAACCCGAAATAGCCGCAAAAAAGATTGCGGTCATGACTGTCACAAAGATGATTCCACTTTTCCGGTGACCGACCAACGCTTGAGCAAAATCTATCAAACGTTTGGAAATCCCCGCGTATTCCATAATAACGCCCGCTAAAATAAAAAATGGAATTGCAAGCAACGTGAACTTTGCTACACTCGTGTACATAATATCCGCTACCAATTCCAAGCCAAACAAGCCGCTTCCCGTAAATAGCACCGCAATGGACGAGATGGCAAGGGCTACAGCAATCGGCATTCGAAGCATGACGAGAATGAAAAACAAGCCGAATAAAATTAAAGCTGTCATAATGGCTGCTCTCCCTTCCCATTTTGCTCACGGAATTCAGTAATCGTTACTTGGATTGAACGAATCAAACAAAACAGTGCCCCAATTGGCATCGATGTCGAGAACCACCATTGCGGCCATCCAAGTGAAGGTGTCTTCTGACCCATATCCACCTGATACTGCACCATCTTAATCCCGAAATATAATAGAATAACAAACAATAATACCATCATTAAACCTACCAAGATCGTAATAATATTCTTCAGCAATCTATTTCCCATATCATAAAGTAAGGTAAAACCAAGGTGCGCGTATTCACGCACACCAATGGCCGTTCCGACGAATGTTAACATGACAAACAAATTGACCGTGATTTCCTCTGTAAAGGAAAATGAATAATTGGCAAATCCTCTGGAAAGCACATTTACGAATGCAATGGTGGACATGATGGACAACACGATGACAACAATCCACTCTTCTAATCTATTGAGTATTCTTCCCATACATCCACCCTCCAGTTTTTATTGGTCGCGGAACTTGTCTAACAGATCCTTGCCCCAAATGTCTTCGTATTTATCGTAAACAGGCTGTACTGCTTCTGCGAATTGCGCCAACTCCTCATCAGTCGGTGCATAAAATTGCATGCCTGCATCCTTCAGTTCATCAATTTGCTTCGCTTCTTTTTCACGTGCCAATTCTACTTGATATTCCGCTGCTTCCTTACCTAACTTCTTAACTAGCTCTTGATCTTCTTTACTCATGGAATCAAACAACTTTTTGTTAATTCCAAGCACCAATGGATCGTAAGAGTAATTCCAAGTCGTTAAGTAATCCTGTACTTCATCCAATTTAGAGGAATGGATAACGTCGATTGGATTTTCCTGTCCGTCAATTGTTCCTTGCTGCAAAGCCGTAAAGACTTCTGAAAATGCCATAGTCGTCGGGTCAGCACCTAATGTACGGTACAAGTCGGTATACATCGTAATTCCAGGAATTCGAATCTTCAGACTCTTCATATCAGCCGGTGTCTTAATCTCATGTTTACCGTTCGTAATTTGACGGAAACCATTTTCACCAAACCCTAGTAACTCTACGTTCTTTTCATTCAGAATTTCTGCAATAGCTTCGCCGCCTGCACCGTTAAACACTTTGTCAACGCCGTCTTTATCTTTAAATAGGAATGGTGCGCTCGCTACTCCGAAACGGTCATCCAAAATGGAGTAAATGATTGTGGAGTGAAGACTTAAATCGGTCTGCCCTTTTGTCAGAAGCTCGACACCCTTGCCTTGATCTCCATTTGATAGTTGTTCGTTCGGGAAGACTTCGATTTTAATTCGGCCATCTGTCTCTTCATCTAAATCTTGCGCCAGTTTGTCTGCCGCTTGATACCAAGTGGATGAGTCATTGACCGTTACAGACATTTTCAGTTTGTAGGATTTCCCATCTGAATCTGCACCGCTGCTGTCAGCGGAAGTTGACCCTTCTTTATCCGACGAACAAGCCGCCAACATGAGCATAGCCGATAAGCCGATAGCTCCCAATACACTTTTTTTCTTCATTTTCATCTTCATTTCCCCCTAGTTTTTATCTAAGTACAGTCATCCAAACACCGTTGATTTCCGTTCCAGACGGACGCTTTCCGCGGGCATGGCTTGAGCCTCCTCGTCCGCTTCGCTACCTGCGGGGTCTCAAGACTCATGCTATTCCCGCTGGAGTCGGTTTTGCCGCAGGACGCGGCGATTTTAGGCTGCCTCCCACTACAATCAACTAGTATCTGTCCTTGCAAAAAAATTTAGTCTATTTAACTTACTTAAATAGCTTCTCATGTACTAAATCAACGATATGTACAGCTCTCGAAGTTTGTGCTAACCCTTCTCTCTCCACACCTACTTTCATCTGCAGCAAGCAACCGGGGTTGGTTGTGACGATGGTGGTTGCTTCGATTTCTCGTACTTCTTCCATTTTGGCATCCAGGATCGTCATCGCCATCTCGGGCTGCAATAAATTATATATACCGGCGGAGCCACAACATAGGCGGGCGCCGGGTAATTCCACGAATATTGTATCGTTAATTGCTTGTAAAATCCGCCTTGGTTCATGGATGACACCATTGACGTTACACAGGTGGCAAGAGTCTTGATAGGTGATCAATTCTTTTATTTCGGAAGCTGGACGCGCAGCCAGTTTCTCGACAATGCCCAATTGCATGAGCAAGGAGGAGATATCGATTTGTTTTGCAACAAACACTTCGGCTTTTTCCAAGAGCACCTTGTCCTTTTCGAATAAACGATCATACTCCGCTAAAAATGCCCCGCAGCCGCCTGCATTATTGACAATGTAGTCTACATTGTCAGCATCAAATGCTTCTAAATTAACTCGCGCATTGCGGCTCGCACGATCCATCTCCCCACTATGACCTTGCAACGCACCACAGCATTGCTGGTTTTTCGGGATAACAATCTCGCAGCCTAAATACTCCAGCAAATCGATCGTATGTCGATTCGTTTCCTGAAACATCGTATCCATCAAGCAGCCAGTAAAAAATGCCACCTTGGTCTTCTTTTCTTCTGAATGAACGAGCACTTTCGGCCGTTTCGGTGGATCAGGCAGGACCTTTTCCATGTCTCGCATCATAGATGGAAAAAGATCCAGAAAACCAACTTTTCTGACAATGCTTTGCAAACCGGATTTCTGATAAAACCTTACAAGCCCCACTGCCTGCTTCATTCGCTTCTGGTCGGCGAATAAATGATCAAACGCGCCTTTTCGGATGACTTTCTCCTGCACAGAAAGCTGCTTAGCTGAGACGATTGCATCACGCGTCTCTTCAATCAACGTACCGTACTGGACACCCGCCGGGCAAGCTGGTTCGCACGCGCGGCAACCAAGACAGAGATCAAATGCCTCCTCAACTGAACCGTCCCACGCAATGACTCCATCTCGTACGGCTTTCATCAAAGCAATACGTCCACGCGGTGATTGTGTTTCGTCATACCCTGAATGAATATATGTAGGACAGGCAGGCAAACAAAACCCACATCGCATACAGTCCATCAGCCGATTTTCATCTACGTGGGTGACAAACGCTTGGCGGATTGCTTCGGGTTGTGCGTTACTCATGTTGCACCACAATCCTTTTCTTCGTATCCTTCGCAAACATCTTTCCTGGATTCATAATATTAAGCGGATCCATTGCCTGCTTGATGCTTTTCATGACCGCCATACCTTCAGAACCAATCTTCCACTCAAGATACGGGGATTTCATTTCGCCTACACCGTGTTCACCTGTGATCGTGCCGCCCAGCTGAATAGCACGATCAAAGATTTCAGCAAATGCAGCTTCCACTCGGCTCATCTCTTCTTCATCTCGTTCATCTGTCAAAATGGTTGGATGCAAGTTGCCATCCCCTGCATGTCCGAACGTACAAATTAGCAAGTCGTATTTGACCGCTACCTGTTGAATTGTCTTAACCATCTTGGCAATCTCGGAACGTGGTACCGTCGCATCTTCCAAAATCGTCGTCGGCCGCAATCGAGCAAGTGCAGATAATGCAACCCGACGTGCGATACTGAGTTGTGCCGCTTCTTCAGCTGATTTTGCCATTTGCACGGACGTGGCGCCAAGTTCCAAACAGAGCTGATGGACGAGCGCCATATCCTTTTCGACTACTGCCGGATCACCATCCTGTTCAATGAGCAGCATCGCTTCACAATCCGCCGGCAGGCCGATATGCATGAAATCCTCCACTGCTTGAATGGTCCCTTTATCCATGAATTCAAGAGTCGCCGGCACAATCTTCGCTGCAATAATGGAAGACACGGTCTCGGCGGCTTGTTCCAATTCATTATAAAATGCCAGCAGCGTCTTCTTCGTTTCAGGTTCAGGAATCAAACCAAGCGTAATTTCCGCAATGACACCGAGCGTTCCTTCCGATCCGACAAATAAACTCGTCAAATCATAACCCGCTACGTCCTTCGCTAACTTACCGCCCGTCGTAATCACTTCACCAGTGGGCAAGACGACTTTCAAGGCTTTGACGTAATCTCGTGTCACGCCATACTTTAGCCCTCGCAGCCCCCCTGAGTTCTCACTGACATTGCCTCCAATCGTGGAAATACTCATCGAACTCGGATCAGGCGGGTAAAACAGACCGCTCGACGCGACCTTTTCATTGATCGCCTGCGTAATGACACCGGGCTCCACTGTAATTGTAAGATTCTCTTGATCCAACTCTAAGATTCGGTTCATCCGGTTAAATAGAAGTACCACTCCGCCAGATGTCGGTGTCGTGCCTGCTGCCAAATTGGTTCCGGATCCTCGAGAGACAATCGGTATCTGATGCTTCGCACAAACTTTGACGATCTCTTTTATGTCTTCAATTGAAGAAGGCGACAATACGATATCCGGCATGGCCTGAAAGTTTGCAGTCGCATCATAAGAGTAAGCAAGCTTCTGCGCAACCGTCGTTTTGGCATGCGAGGTTCCTGTAATGGCGACCAATCGCTCCAGCACGTGAGTATCCACCCAACCCCCTCCCTTTCAAAAAATCCAACTTATTAGTCTAATTCTAATAGTCTAACTATTTAATTCATATAGACAAAAGTACAATGTTGTATTTAATTTTCATTGGATTCTTGTGCAAAGGTACAAATATAAGCATGAAAACAACTAAATCATTCCACCTACGGACAGTAAACGCTTACATTTTCAAATGTAAAAAAGAGAAGCTATTAAGGGCTTCTCTCGCTTTAATTCTTCCTACTTTTCTCTTGTCTTGACCAAAAAATACGCATTGATCCAGGAAGCAATCGGTATCACCAAGGCGACCCCCATTCCTGCACAAAGTATCAAGATCATCTCAGAACTAAATATTTTCGAATTGACGATTTCTCCAATGGAATAGTTCAGATCTTTAAACCAAATAAGCAATGCCAAATATCCTCCGAAAAACGCAAAGAACAATGTATTTGTATCGGTTCCTAATATGTCCCTGCCAATACTGACTCCAGATTTGAACAGCTCTTTTTTGCTGAGGAGTGGATTGTGTTTAAATATTTCATGCATGGACGAAGCAATCGAAATGGCCACATCCATAATGGCACCGATTGTACTCATGATAATAACGGAAGCTCCAATCTTCATAAAGTCCACACCAATATAAAGGGACAGACCGCTAATCGCCTCTTCCTCCTCTTCACCAAAACCTTGAATCATTAATTTCTGCGATACGATCACAATGAAAACCAATAAAATTACGATGGTGACCATAGTAGAAATAAACGCGATCGTCGTTTTACCGTTCACTTCATTAATAAAAAATAGACTAACACAGCCAATCAATATGCTCGCAATGAATGTGATCAAAATCGGATTGACAGCCGGATCCATCATAAACATCACAGTTAGAAATATGACCCCAAAATTCAAGAATAAAGAGAGAAAAGATCTAGCTCCTTGTTTTCCACCCACCCATACCATCAATAGAAGTAAAATCGCTGCGAGCCATACCAATACGTTCATACTCTCGCCTTCTTTCGCTTAACGAAAAATACTGTCGTATACAGACCAATCGGTATCGTAAGAACAATCCCTATTCCGCCAGCCAGTGCACGGGCCAATTCCAATGAAAGATTCATCGAAAGAGCAAAACCCAATGGAGAGGCGTTTTTCAAATACAAAATCAGCATTGGAATCGAACCACTGATGTAAGCGAAAAATAAAATACTCGTGATCGTTCCCATAATATCTTTCCCTATATCCATTCCAGAAGTCTTCAGCGATTTGATCGATATATCGTGGTCTCTTTCATATAAGGCAAAGATCGAGGAAGACATCGTAATCGCAACATCCATAATGGCGCCTAACGAACCGATGAACAGTCCTGCCATGAACACTGTATGATACGGTCGCGTCAAAAACTGCATTTCCTCATAGCGCAGACCGCTTCCCGACGTGAGCCAGATGACAAGAGAAGTAATAGACAGCGATGCCACTGTTGCGATGAGCGTCGCCACAATCGCTGCATACGTTTTTTCATTGAAGCCACTAACGAGCAATAACGATATGGCGGTAAATAAAAGAATGCATATCCCACAAATCAGCAGCAGACTGACCCGTGAATAATGTACATAAATATCTAAGGCGAAAGACAGCAGCAGGACATTGATCACAAAACTGACAATCGCAAGCAGGCCCTGCTTATGTCCAACGATCAATAACGTAAAGATAAAAATCCAAGCAACAACCAGCACATATTGATCACGTTTTACATCTGTGATACTGCCTGCTATTTTCTCTCCGGTCTCCGAATCAATGGAGACAAACAGTTTATTTCCTATATGATATTGCTGATCATATGCTCCTGAAGTGGAATACTGATTCGTTAAATGAATTTGCTGACCCTTCTCTTCCCCATTTTTTAATATAGCTACGATATGCTGAGTAAACAGAGTATCTTCATTGCCATGCATATCCTTCGTTTTCGTTGTATCTTCCAATGTCGTTTGAACCACTTGAGCAATTGGACGATCATAAAATGAATAGTTGTCATTCACAAATAGAAGGGAAGAGGCCAAGCAAAATAATAGAAGGATATATAGGATCCAGCGTTTAGTCGTCCTGTTTCTAGTTTTATTTATCATCCACAATCCCTCCACTGCTTAAAGGATAGAGCACATAGTAAGCCTACCATGTATAGGACGTATAATTCACAAAAACGATCATTGTTTCTTAAAAGACTATATGAGTAGGCTGCCAACGATAAAAAGCCCCATTCCCATAAAGGAAATGAAGCAAACTTTTCACTCATTCATTATTTGACAATTGCTCTTCCATCAAACACAATGCCAAGTACAGTAAAAACACATCATGTGTACTCCATACAGATAACCCCGTTAACTGCTCGATTTTTTGCAGACGATAAGACAATGTGTTCTTATGGATATGCAAACGCTGTGCTGTATTTTGCATAGATTGATTCTCTGAAAACCAGATTTTCAAATTGTTCATCAGCTCTTCTTCTTTAATAAGTGGAGCTACCGTGCGGCCCAAAAAATCCGCACGCACGGCTTCTGGGATGCTTTGCAAAATAATTTCGAGACGCAGCTCATGTTCGAAGACAATCTCGCCCGATTTTTTGGAGGCATTGACTGCACGTTCTGCTTGTGCGAATGATTTGGCTAAGTCAAAATAATGTGTTGGCGCACCAATCCCTGCAACAACTTGTATTTTTTTGCGTCGTTTCATATGAAGCAATAAGAACTTCAATTCATGCTCAAGCGTCTCTTGATTCATTTCTGGAAGCAACAACAAGATTTTATTCTGTGCCCAGCGGATCATTTTCATGGAATCATGGATATTCTGAATGGACGCAAATGTTTCCATTTCCTCAACCGAAAACTGCTCTAGTAAATCGACCACTTCCAGAACCGCTACCTGCCGATAAAGCGTAACGTCAATTCCAAGCAGTGTACCTCTTTCCATAAACCGTTCATCTTTTCTCGTACCCGTCAGCCAATCAAATACGAAAAACTCCATGTCCCGTACTTTTTCATCTTTCTGCTTTCGTTTCAATGAATCTTGGATAAATAGTTCTGCCACCCGTAAGATCAACTGTGCTTGCGGACGGATCATCTTAGGTTCGCCTGTGATACCAAGCGCGGCAATCGGCTCACCTTCAATGAGGATTGGCAGCACAATACCTTTACGTACACCACGCAACCGTTCTACTTCCTCATCTGCCATATAGAGCATTTCCTTTTGGCGAATGCATAGTAATGCGCCTTCATGGAACTGATTGAGCCGTGTAACGTCCGTGCTGGCCTGAATGAAGCCTCTCCGATCCGTTAAAATCACTTCTTGCTGTATTAAATTCGAAAATTCCTTCACCATTTCCTGCCCTAGTGTATCAAACTGGAACATCTACCTCACCTCGGATGAAAACTGCTAGTTATCTTAACTTTACGCCAGTTCAGTCTTCATCTCAATAGGCGGGACCATTACTTTATATAAACTTCTTTGATTCCGCAGTTCCACGCTTTCATGAGCAACTGCAAAAGTTCTGCCGTTTCTATGAAAGCAGACTTCTCCAATGTGATTGAGCCGCCGACATCCGTGTGGTTCTGTTGCACCGCAAGCCGGTTAATCATCGACAATTGTTGGTGCTTTGTTAAGGAATATCCAGACAAATTTTCAGTATCTGACGCCTTCCGTAAGCAGCCGTTCCGGATTCCGTTCCCTGCAATTTCATTCCTTACTTTTTGCCACTCTTCTGTTGTATAACTACGTTGTTCAAAGTAGCTTCCACTCTGCCAATCTGAGCCCTCAAATTGAAGATACGGACCTTTTTCCTTCGCCAGTTGCAATGAAGTTTTTATCACATGTAGATTAATTTCTTCAGATAGTTCTTCAATGAATGACACTGCCTGTTCCGAATGTAAGCTAATTCGTTGATCTGCAAGCGCTTCTTCCCATCCGGCTGCTTCAATTTGCAGATCTCGTCTATTGTCTTCTCGTTCCCATACATCCAAGATGCCATTAAGCAAACGGACATGAATTCCACAAACACGAGCCAAGATGTTTCTCCGTAGCACTTTCGACAGCTGGATATGCGAATGCAATCCTTTTGTTCCACGCTGAAAGTCATCGTCAAAATGGAAAACGATGCCGTCACTAGCTAACAGCTGCTTCATCAGTCCGATAGCGGAAAGCCTTTTGTGCGTGATGGATGGGTTCGCAACGGCCCGACGGAACGACTCACTGCCGACGTCCTGCAGAGAACCATTCATCACGCGACGTACTTCCTCCATATCAAATACGAGCCAAGATCCACATGCCTTCACCTGTTCCATAAATGTAGTAGGAATACGGACGTGCTTTTCCTTCACTTGACTGGCCAAAAATGATGGAATCCGTGAATCCAAGAGATTCATTGAATGAAGACGACGTACAGGTTGCCCTGGATAGAATGTCTTGCCGAAAAACGCCATGATATCATCCGGTAACGTCACATACCCCATACTCAAGACCCAATAGGCTTCTCGTACTTTTTGCAACCGTTGCACAGTTTCATCCCGCATGGCTGCCATCGCAATAAGCATCAGCCGTTCTTGCGGCAGTCCCAGTCTTCGATCATAATGATTGCAAGTGACAAATTCTTTCATATACTGAAGAAGCTGTTTAGCGGATAGCAATTGATCTCGCTCCGGCATAATTTGCAATCCTAGCCATTTGATTTCATTGGATGAATAGTGATTGATCCAGCTTCCATATAAACCGTCACTCACCAGCTTCCGCACTACTTGATGAAATCCTTGGTATGCTGGCTTTTTGTGCAATTGTTCCGCTTGTCTATACAAAACTTCGAGCAACGCACGTTCATGTGTACGTTCGTCTGATTGTTCGAGAACTCTCATTTCGCCGTCTCCTTTCCTATACAACAAAAAAACAATCATCCTGGCTCTTCGGCAGGATGATTGTAATAGTTGTGATTGAGGAAACAAAAATAGGCAGCTCTAAAGAACTTCATGCAAATCGCATGAACCGCAGAGACCCTTTTGCCCCCACCTCTCAACCCCCGAAGAAAGTGTTGCTTTGACGATGTCTGGCAGGTCTCCTGGCTTCACTTCATCCTTCCGCCAAGCCTTCCCATGTCTCCATAGTGGCTTTTCTCAGCGGTCGTCCGTGTGTACAGTTGCGGGGACAGCTCCGATTTTCGGATTCCCTTTTACACCTTGATAGGTACCAACGCATCGTGCAAACTCATTTAGTATTTTATTTATTCTAGTTTACCATGAATAGTCGGAGAGGTGGTAGAAATAGTTGTTGCCTTACCTTTCGTTTAAGGAGTGTGATCATTTGGAGGCTGCATCACAATTGAGTTATTCATGACAAGCATGCGAAAAAGAAGTATAATATCTATGGTTGACTCGTATGTTTAAGAGAAAAAAATAATCTACTCGAAAGTGAGAATAGGAATGACATTCATCCAAAACATAATAAGCTTTATCTTACACATTGATGAACACTTGATTGAAATTATTCAAAACTTTGGAAATTGGTCCTATGTTATTCTATTTTTAATTGTGTTTGTTGAAACAGGTATTGTTATTTTCCCTTTTTTGCCGGGTGATTCACTTTTGTTTGCAGCTGGTGCTCTCGCTGCGATGGATGCATTTAATATTGTCCTATTAATCTTAGTATTCTTTGTAGCCGCAGTATTAGGGGATACAATAAATTATCATATCGGTAAAGCAGTAGGAACAGCAATCACTCAAAATAGACGGATGGGTAAATTTATTGACCAGAAAAAGATGAGAAAAGCTGAGGATTTCTTTAATAAGCATGGTGGTAAAACGATCGTCATTGCTCGTTTCATGCCATTTGTCCGTACGTTTATACCGTTTATTGCAGGCTCAAGTCGAATGAACTATCGATATTTCTTCGCTTACAATGTAATTGGTGCTGTACTATGGGTGGGACTATTTACAACAGTTGGTTACCTGTTTGGAAATATCCCGTTTGTTAAAAATAATTTCTCAACCATTATTCTGTCAGTAATTTTTCTCTCAGTTCTGCCAGTCTTCTATTCTTTTGCAAAGAGTCGTTTCCAAATACAAAAGAATTGAGCAATCGTTGAAGCAAGTTCTGTGTAAATAGTGCACACCAAAAATTGAACGATGGAGCAGTACAGATTGGTTCTAACAGAGAATGGTCGTTACTGATAATCGTGAATTTCTCTACTTCTTTATAACCATCTATACGACTCTTAACAACCGCTGCCTTAAGAATGGTGGTTGTTGGAGTCTATTTTTTCCAATCGTCTTTTGGTTACCTACGGTGCGAAATAGTTACCTTAAATACCGAGTTATTTTTTCGCTGAATAACTCTAACGTATTAACATATTTTATTATACCGAACAATGATGCAGCGAGAACTTTTAAATTTCTATTACATATCAACAATTATTATATCTATACTTCGTTCTCCCGTTCTCTTTGGTAGAAGCAAATTTTACAATTTTCACATTCATTTCCACATTTGCTTTTTCCCTCTACTTGCTTCTCAGAATTTACTATTTTAGTATCTCTTACCCTCATTACCTGCTCTGCTTGTTTCGTACTTTCCACTTTCCTCACTCCTTATCCTAAATTTATAAATTAAATTTAACAGAATACCGGAGTGGTTTACCTTGTGTTTTTTCATAATGTGGAATAGACAGAATATTTAATGTCTTTTAAGAGCGCATGACATTACTGTATTCTCTCCATTTAGAAATACAAATAACTTTTACAATAGACTTAGCAATAGAATTATCAAATTTCAATATATCCTAATTCCTTTGAAATCAATTGCGCTGTGTTCATAACGCTTTGGATCATCTGTGTGCGCTGAGTTCCTTGCATATAAGAGGATAACCCTACTAAATTCACGGCTGCTATTACTCCGCCAGAGTAAGAAAAAATAGGTGCAGCAATGCCGTACATGCCGTCAGAGTTTTCACTGTCACTAATTGAATATCCTTTTGTGCGTATATCTGCTAGCTCTTTCTTTAAATTGCTTATATCTGTAATTGTATTTGGGCCATCATGTGCCAAGCCCTGAGCCACTGTTTCTTTTAAATAAGCGGGGTTATTTGCCAAGAGTACTTTCCCCGAACTCGTTGCATAAGATGGTTTTCTTGATCCTAAATACGTTTGGATAGAGGAAGCGTCATGGGAGGACACACGCAACACAAATACAACTGTCCCTTTATCAAACATCGCAATATGGGCAGTACCTTTATACTGGGATATGAGGTCTTTCACAAAAGGCATTGCCTTGTCGTAAACGTCTTGCTGGAACATTACATGATTATTCCATTCAAGCAACCTCCAGCCCAATCGATACTTTTTCTGATGGTCTTTCATTAAAACATTTTCTTTGCACAGAGTACTGACAATATGATGCGTTGTACTGACAGGCATATCTAGTAGCTCAGCAATTTCTCCAACGCCAAGAGCTGGATCGTCATTTGAAAAACAGCTAATTACTTGGCAAGCTTTTCTTATGGATGCAATCATCTATATTCCTCCTCATCAACTATGTCGGAATTTTATTATTCATTGTATAGCAAATTTAAAGTTTTTCATAGTGTGAAAATTCACATTATGGTAAAGAGACTATAATTTTTTTACTACTTGAGAACAGAAGGATTTTCGGTGATGTCAGGAAATTTAGGTTGCCTGTTCCACGGGGCATTTTAAGGATTTGGAGTAGTGAAAAAGGGAGTTTAAAACTGAGGAATGAGGAGACTTGGTATATGAAGAGACAATAAAAAGGATGCCTATGCGCAAAACAAACGTGAATGTTTGGACAAACACCTTTGTTTCTTGCTAGGCACCCTGTATGGAGCTTTCTATACTGCCACTTACATCATCTGCTGATCGCATAAATAGCCACACTCCGCTAGTCCTTCAATGTAAGCTTCTTCCCATGTAATGCCATGGATGAAGCCACCTTCCGAATAGCCTGTGATTAAATAAAATTGCTCATTTTGCTCGGGTAGTGAAGATGCTTGGTGAGAGTTGTTGTTGTTTTTCATAGGATGACCTCCTGCTTTTTTGTATTTTGCATAGTATATGCAAGAACAGTAAATTTGAAAACCACTTTTATCTTTATTTAATGTAGCTCCACACTCGTTAAAATACTCAGTCTTCCTAAACATACCCGAAATGACAGCGCTTACATTAAAAAATAAAGATACATGGAATTCCTTGTTTTTCTGCTTGCATAATCACTTGCACATTTTAATTCTTCCTATTCAGTCTATTATACTCAAGAATTACCTAAAAGTCCACAAGAAAATTACCTAATTAAATTACCACTAGCATATTTTTTAGGCTTCTGCTAAATGGGAGTTTACTTACTTTCCTTTCCTACAGAAGAATAAAAAACTGTTCACTACCTAAATTCATGGATAGTGAACAGTTTTTTAAATTTATTTACTTCCTATTCTAATCGAAAGCGGTCTACCACTGTCTGCAACTCTTCAGCAATTTCTTTCATTCGATTAGTCGAGTCTGCTACACGCTCTACTTCGGTTTGCTGAGCGGCGGACGAGGCGCTGACTTGTTCAGCGGACGCTGCGGTTTCTTCTGATACTGCAGAGACGCTTTGTATGGCCAGCATTGCTTGATCTTTGTGTACAAGCATTTCTTCCAACTCCGCACTCAATTCCATAATCGCTTGACGCATTTGGTTCGTCAATTCGACATTTTGCGAGAAGGATGCTTCTGTACTCGTGACGGATTGGTTTTGTTCTACCATCACTTGCATATTTGTTGCGATCACTTCTGTCGTATGCTTAGATTCGTCTACAATTTCCTGAACGATCCCTTGGATAACACTTGTTTCTTTTTGTGACTGTTCAGCGAGATTCCGTACTTCCTCTGCCACAACTGCAAATCCTTTACCATGCTCACCCGCTCTCGCCGCTTCTATACTGGCGTTTAGCGCGAGTAGATTCGTTTGTGCAGTAATATCATGAATCGAAATGATTACTTGATTGATGGCACCAATTTTATTCGACAGCGTCTCCATTTGAAGTTGAACTTTTTCTGTCATTTCATTTGCGGATGCATTATGTTCGCGCAACTTAATCACTTCGTTCATCCCAATTTCCGTTGAGGAAACAGTCTGTTCGGATAACTGATTCATGTTACCGGACAACTCAGACAGTGCTCTAATTTGATCAGCCAATTCGGACATTCGGTTGCTCGTTTCCTCGGTATCTTCAGATTGCTTGGAAGCACCATGTGCAATTTCATTTGTTGCCAATGAAACTTCTTCACTAGCCGCCACAATTTCCTCAAATGCCTGATGAACATGTGTGGATGATTCATTTAGACGGGTGGCTGCTTCACGGACAGCATGAATGGCGTGATTGGTTTGATCGAGCATATTATTGTATGCCATGGATACTGCGCCGATTTCATCATTGCGGATCAACTGCTCTCCCACATTCTGCGTCATATCCCCTTTTGCAGCTGCTTCAATGGACTGTTGCAGAGAAGATAAAGGTTTTAGCTGTTTGAAAATGAATCCTGCTGTGACAGTAGTCATTAAAATGATCATCAAAATTGCTGCTCCGATGGTAATCCATAAAATTTTATTGTATGTTTCTAGAATTTTTGACTTTGGCACAACTGTTTCCACAGACCATTTCTCATCGATTTGATCGAGTACGATTGGTGCGAAAGTATTAAAGGCTTGTTCATTCAATAAACTTGATTCTATATATAATTTACTAGTTTCATAATTGTCGAGCTTTTGCTTAACAGGTTCCCAGTCGATAAGCTGTTTCATGTTCGTTCCAACTAGTTCATCCTTTAAACTACTGGCTGTTAAATTCCCTTTCTCGGATATAATGGAAGCATACCCGCCTTCAGGCTTTATTTCATTTACGAGTTCATTTAAAAACTCAATAGATAAGTCTGTTGTCAACACGCCGAAAAACTGACCGTTTTCACTGACTAGCGGCACAGACAAAGTCGTGATGAGGATGTTCTGACCTCCAACTTTGTACTCATATGGTTCAGTCATGATGGCACGGTTTTCTGATTTCGGAATCAAATACCAATCTCCTACACCAGGCGTCTCATACTCGCTAAGCGCCTCTACGCTAATACTGCTGCCTTCTTTGTATAGATATGGTATGAAGCGTTTTTGAGAATCGACTAAACTTTGATTCAACTGTTCATCTAACGTTATAAAGCCTTTTTCGAATATTGCTGACATCCCCATTGCATCCGCATTCTTTTTTAAGTTATTTTGAATGATAGCAAGGATTTCATCTGTCGTTAAATTTCCTTGTGACTGCAATGTCTCTAAAATATGCTTTGTCGTGTGCAACATTTCATTTGTCTTATTAAATCGTTCACTCAGTTTTTTTGCATTTAACTGTGTATTTTCCACTGCATATTCTTCGGCATCCGACGTACTTTGTTTATGTAAAATTGTGCTTGTGCTCAGTGTGTAAATTAAGAATAAAAGCACAAATACCCCAATAATAATTCCAGACAATTTCCAAGCAATACTTTTAAATTTCGACAACTGGTAGGACCTCCTGATAACTCGTTCATTAGTTCTTCATTCTTATCTAAATTAAAGCGTAAAAATATCTCTCTAAGTTTCGACTTAGAGAGATATTTTTTGTTGACTCGTTATTACATTTGACGTTCGCAAATTTCAATGACTGACTTCACAGAGTCTGCCGAATGATCCAGTGCTTTTTGCTCGTCCACTGTCAGTGGAAGTTCAATAACACTTTCTATTCCATTCCCGCCAAGGACCGTTGGAACACCCAAATAGATGTTTTGGTAGCCGTATTCGCCTTCCAAGTACGCGATGGACGGTAAAATTCGTTTCTTATCTTTGATGATTGCTTCCGCCATCTCAACTAAAGCCGCTGCAGGTGCATAATATGCACTGCCGTTCCCTAGCAATCCCACAATTTCCCCGCCGCCTTTTCGCGTACGCTCGACAATTGCTTCCAGACGATCAGAAGGAATAATTTTATCCAATGGAATACCGCCTGCGTAGGAATACCGAACAAGAGGAACCATATCGTCTCCATGCCCGCCTAAGACGAAACCAGAAATATCCTCAACAGAAATATCTAATTCTTCTGAGACGAATGCATTGAAACGCGCAGTATCGAGCACGCCTGATTGACCGATAACACGGTTTTTAGGGAAACCAGTCGTCTTGTAACAAACGTAAGTCATCGCATCGACCGGGTTACTCAAAACTAACACAGTACTTTCTGGTGCGTAGCGTTTCACTTGTTCGGAAACAGAACGCATGATTTTTGCATTGGTCGCGACTAAATCATCCCGGCTCATGCCTGGTTTCCTCGCCACTCCTGCTGTAATGATGACCATGGCAGCGTCTTGAATGTCCTCATAATTAGATGTCCCTGTAATTCGAGAGTTGAATTGCTGGACAGGGCTAGTTTGGAGGAGATCCAATGCCTTCCCTTTGGTCGGATTGGAGAGATCCGGGATATCGACTAAGACGACGTCGCCCAATTCTTTCTGGGCAGCCATCAATGCTACAGTCGAACCTGTGTGACCTGCTCCGATAACTGCAATTTTATGTCTTTTGAAAGCCATGGAAATAACTCCTTTCTAAATAGAATGCATTGTGTAGAGCAAACGCTTGCGCTCATAAAGACAACGCAAGCGCTCATAAAAATGTTTATCCGCTCATAAAAGCAAAAACTCGCTCATAAGTACACGATCACTGCCCATAAAGACGCGTTCGCGCTCATAAGCCAATACAACTTAGTCTTTCTTCGGTGTTTTCGCCTTCGGTTCCGCTACTTTCTTCACTTCTGGAACAGCCGGCGCAGGTGGTTTCACCATGCCATATACTGAATCGTCTGGTCGCGGGATTACATGCGCACCAAGCAATTCGCCAACACGTGATGCTGCGTCTCGTCCTGCATCGACAGCTGCTTGAACTGCCCCGACGTCACCTTGAACGATGACCGTCACAATTCCGCCGTCGACCATTTCCTGTGATACTACTTCCACATTCGACGCCTTCACCATCGCATCTGCTGCTTCAATCGATCCAATTAAACCTTTTGTTTCAATCATTCCGATCGCTTGACTCATGTATCTCACCTCTCTTTACTTCTGTCGAATCAATAATTCCGATAATAACCGCATCAATCGGAATCGGGTTCTCTTTCGGCAAAATGAAACGTGAGGCGCCTCCACTTGTAATGAGTACCTCATCGCCAATTCCTGCCCCAATCCGATCGGCGGCTACCAAATGGGTCTGTATATTACTGCCATATGCATCAATTGGTTGGACAATCAATAGCTTAAGCCCTGCCAGTCCATCTTCTTTGCGAGTTGCCCACACATTACCGATCACTTTCCCCATTCGCATGCATAATCACCTTTTTCTACTTTCTGACGGTTATCGTTTTTCCGAGTTCCCGAGCAGTATCTTTTGCAAGCGCTGTGACAATCGTACCTTTTGGAACTATAATCTCATCTTCTGAAATTGCAGCTAGATCCTCAGTGGATAAGAGCTTCTTTGTAAATTCATATGATTTTGGAGCAACTGTCTTTGCCGGACTAGGGGCATTCACTGTCGTCGATACAGGTAATGAACAAGCAACAGGTTCAGTCGCCTCGTTTGGTTTTACCAGACGACCGATCGTCCCTTGTGTAATAAACCCGGCATTCGCTTCGTCCGTATCGATATGCATCTCCAAACGATAGCGTTCATTCACTCGGATCCGTACATTACGGAATGAAATCGGACGGATTCCATCCGCTTCCACTGTGACGTACTCACCATCTTGAACGCCAAAACGCTGCGCATCTTGGGTCCCCATATGGATATGCGATTGCGCAATAATGAGGCCTTGCTCAATATGCACACTGCCTTTTGGACCGATCAATGTAATCGGTGCCGATCCTTCGATGTTGCCGGATTCCCGAAGTGGGGGCTTGACGCCGAGCTTCATGGCATCCGTAAAGCTGACCTCAACTTGGGTCGCTTTTCGGACAGGTCCTAAAATCCGCACACGTTCGATACTGCTTTTAGGTCCCGCAATCATCACCGTTTCATTTGCGGCGAATTGGCCCGGCTGTGAAAGCTCGGACCGTTGTGTCAATTCATACCCTGCGCCAAACAATACTTCCACATGTTCAGGCTGTAAATGTACGTGACGGGCGGAAACCGCAATGGGAACCGCTCGTTCCGGCAATTGAGTAGGGTTTTTCCCCAGCTGTCCGAGAACCTCTCCGACAATCTGTTCAATCAATTGCTGATTCATTTAGTTCACGCCTTTCTGTTGTTTCCGAACAAAATCAATTACGCCTCGGCGTAATTGCGTCTGAATTTTGAATTGAGGTCTGCATGATGCAGATCATGCAGTCGTTGCCGCAGGACGCGGCGACCTTAGACTGCGTTCCTTTTAACTCCTTTCAAAATTCGTGACATCCGCCGGAGGCTTCATCTGAATTCTATTGAATTCAGATGAATTATTCGCTTTTTGGCAAGATCATTTCAAGTTCGTTATGTGGTCTTGGGATTACGTGAACAGAAAGCAATTCGCCCACACGTTGTGCAGATGCTGCACCTGCGTCTGTTGCTGCTTTAACTGCTCCTACATCACCGCGTACCAATACAGTTACAATTCCGCCGCCGACATGTACTTTGCCGACTAAGTTAACGCTTGCTGCTTTCACCATTGCGTCTGCTGCTTCAATTGCACCGATTAAACCTTTAGTTTCTACCATTCCTAATGCTGTACCTTCTCTGTTCATAATTGTTTCCTCCTAATAGGGTTTTATTTTGTAAGTTGTTTAACAATTTCACTGACTAAGTTTTGCACTAACGCTGGATCAATATTACTGTTTGTTGAAGATGAAACATTATTGATGACTTCTGAGACAAGCTCATCCTTCGTGCTTGCTACTGTTGTTTCGGAATGCTTCGGCAATTGGACTTCTTTTGTGCCGTACGCCATCCGTTTAATATTCAATAAATGCTTCGCCGTTACGTTATCCGATGTAATATTCCCACCGAATGATCCACAACCTAATGTAAATGATGGCATCAGACCCGTCGTTCCACCAACTGCTCCGACAGAAGACATCGTGTTTACCATAATACGTGATACTGGCATTTCCATCGCAAATTCACGCGCTACCGCGTCGATTTCCGTATGGAGCGACAAGCTATGTCCACGTCCGCCGAGGTTAAGCAAATCGAGACATACTTCCTTCGCATGCTTCACGCCATCCACGATATACATCGCAAAGATCGGTGAAAGTTTTTCCAATGAAAACGGAACATCCTTACCGACTTTTGTTTCCATACCAATGATCAGGCGAGTGCCTTCTGGTAAGGAGATACCTGCAAGGCTCGCAATGAACTGCGGGCTCTTACCGACTACTTTCGGATTAATTTTGCCCGGTGCCGGTGAGATAACGCCTTCCATGACCTTCTTCTCTTCATCCGTTAAGATATATGCACCGTTTTTCTTCAACTCACGAGTGACAAGATCGACAACATGCTTATCTACGACAATCGCTTGCTCTGTCGCACAGATCGTGCCGTAATCGAATGATTTACTGTCGACAATATCTTTGACAGCTTTTTCGATTTTTGCAGAACGCTCAATATAGACTGGAACGTTCCCTGGACCTACACCGTATGCTGGTTTTCCAGAGCTATATGCTGCTTTTACTAGCGCACTGCCGCCCGTTGCCACAATCAGATTGACATCTTTATGTGACATCAATTGCTGTGTCGCTTCCATAGAGGCGAGCGTCAAACATTGGATTAAACCTTCCGGAGCACCTGCGGCAACTGCTGCTGCATCACAAACTTTAAGTGCCTCCTGTGTACATTTTACTGCGTATGGGTGAGGGCTTACAACAATCGCGTTACGTGTTTTCAAAGAAATCAACGTTTTGAAAAACGCAGTGGACGTTGGATTTGTTGTCGGGATAATCGCTGCAACCACACCAAACGGAGCTGCAATTTCCACGACTTTATTTAAATGGTCTTCTTTGACGATGCCGACCGTTTTTAAATCTTTAATGCTCTCATAAACGTCACGAGAACCGACTTCGTTCTTGATTTTCTTATGAGCTGCTACCCCCATGCCAGTTTCTTCTACTGCCATTTGAGCGAGACGACCAGATTGTTCAAAGGCTGCATCTGCAACCGCTTTGACGATTTTATCGACTTGCTCTTGGGTGTAGCTCATGAATTTTTCTTGTGCTTCTTTTGCAGTTTGAACGGCCGAGCGCATTTGCTGCAGGGCCAATAAATCTTTATCTACTAACTGAACCAAGCCAAAACACTCCTTCCTAGTTAATTCCGTGAATTCAATAACTCATCGGATCATTTACCATGTTCTGTACAGCTTCTCTAAACGCGTCGGCAGCTGCCTGGCAGGCAGATTGACTACCTGTCAATAAGCCTCCGCCGAAGTTCGTTTCGGAGGGAGGAGCGTATAGTTCACACAGCGTTACATCTGCCGCTTTTAATGCAGCATCCAAGCCGATAATGGCTTCGATTGGCGGTGCAATCAAGTAGGCCAATGATTGTCCGATTGGAATACCCGCCATTTCAGCTAAATAACTTCCGCAACTGGAAATGGTATGTGCATAAAATGCATGGTCAGGATTCCCATTGATCGCTTCAAAATATGCTTCATGTTCAATGGTAACCCGAATCGAATCCAGACCACTTTTTACTTCTTCTGGCGAGGGTCCGGCAATAATTCCGATAAACTCACCAGATAGCGGTCCGGATGAATGAGCAGCCCCTGCATAAAAACTTTTTGCATAGACGACTTCTACATCCGTGTGCTTCGTCGCCGCATCAATCGCTGTATAGCCCACATCATCTATAGTGGTTGTCACTAAACCCAAACTGCGTTGATACGGCTTAAGCTGGAACTTTTCCGCCAGATCATCGCTGACGTTCGGAATGACCTGCATCGACAATATATCCGCAAGAATCTTCATCCGATCCGCCTCCTTAGCCTTCTTTTTGAACAAGCGCCACTCCGCTTGCTTCATATTTCAAGATCTTTTGAATAACCGTTCCTAGATATGCACCGGCTTCGACAGGAGGTATCCCGCCTTTGTGGATATTCGAGATAACCATTCGATCTGCCTCAATCGTGCCATGTCTTGGCTGATAACATAAATAAGCACTCAGTGATTCAGCAGAAACAAGCCCAGGACGTTCTCCAATTAACATGACAACGACATCCGGTTTCAACACTTCACCGATATCATCCATCACAGCGACTCGCCCTTTATCCACATAAAATGTTGTACCCATATCGATATTCAAGTTGTTGAGTGATTGCTCAAGCGACAAATAGACATCTTCAAGATTTTCCTCAATCGCTTTTGCACTCAGACCGTTAGAAGCTACAATTTGAACAACCGGTGATGTTTTACAACGCTCTTGAATCAATGCCTTTCCTTCATCGGAAAGCTTTCTGCCGAGATCAGGACGTCGGATATATTCTTCCTTGTCCGCTACTTTTGAATGCACTTGGAATAATCCCAAACGATCGAGTAGCTCATCCGGCACTTCTCCGTACACCGCATCTACTGCCGCCGCATGATCCAGTCGGAACTGCAGCCACGTTTTCGTTTTGGGACGAGAACCCGCACGACCTACTGCAATGCGAGCAGGAGTCTTTTTACGATACTCCGCCAATTGATCTTCTGTTGGAGTAGTCGTTTCGGCTTTTGGTTTGCCGTATGCCGTAGTAGGTTTCGGTTTGACAGTCGCAATATTTCGTTGCGGCTTCGCTTCATTCGTCGTACTATGGAACGTTACTGCACCGCTTGGTGATTGTTGCGGCCTTTCAGCTGCCAAATGGCCAATCGGTTCCTGTGAAAAGAGCTGTACTTTTTGTTCGTTGCTAGATTGCTGTGACGTTTGTCCGCCACTAGCTGCCTCAAGTTTTTCAACAACCATCTTTGTGATTTGCTGAATTAATTCTTCGTTCAAATCCATCCACCTCCTATCGATTGAACATAGTAAGATCGCCTGCACGCTTGCTCAGTTTTCCATTTTCGTAAATCCCCATCTTCTCAAGCCATTGCAAGTACTCAGGTGCTGGAGTTTTACCTAATGTCTGAAGCACTGTAGCGACATCGTGATAGCTCATGGACTGGTAATTCAACATAACGTCATCGCCCATCGGTGCTGCAATAATGAAATTCACGCCTGCTGCAGTCAGCAAGATGCTTAAATCTTCAATATCGTTTTGATCTGCTTTGATATGATTCGTATAACAAATGTCTACACCCATCGGCAGACCGTGAAGCTTGCCCATGAAATGATCTTCCAGACCTGCACGGATTACTTGCTTGTTGTTATACAAGTACTCCGGTCCAATAAATCCAACCACCGTGTTGACAATATATGGATCGTAGTGTCTCGCGAAGCCGTAGTTACGAGCTTCCATCGTCACTTGGTCCACACCATAATGCGCTTCTGCTGATAGCTCAGACCCTTGCCCAGTTTCGAAATACATCAATTGCGGGCCCGTACCTGTTCCTTGTTTCATCGCCAAGTCTTTTGCTTCAGCGATTAACTCTGCCGAAATACCAAATGAACGATGTGCTTTTTCAGTTCCCGCAATACTTTGGAAAATCATATCGGCAGGTGCACCTTGCTCAATTGCTTTCATTTGCGTAGTAACGTGCGCTAACACACAGTTTTGGGTGGGAATTTCCCACTCATTGATGAAATCCTTCGTAGCATGCAAGACACGTTTTACACTCTCAACAGAATCATCTACCGGATTAATTCCGATAACCGCATCGCCAATCCCATAAGATAATCCTTCTTTTAGTGAAGTGATGATTCCATCGATATTATCTGTTGGGTGATTCGGCTGTAATCGAGACGAAAGCGTTCCTTTTTGACCAATCGTAATATTACAGGTCGACAAGATTTCAATTTTATTTGCCGCGTGTACCAAGTCCAAATTGGACATTAGCTTGGTGACAGCTGCGATGACTTCCGATGTCAAACCGCGGCTAAGACGTTTCAGTTCGCGGTCGCCGACTTCATTGCTTAAAATGTACTCACGAAGTTCTGCGATACTCCAATTTTGAATTTCACCATAGACCTTCTCGTTAATATCATTTTCAATAATGAGTGAGACTTCGTCGCTTTCAATCGGGATCAATGGATTGTTACGAATATCACTCACTAGTAGCTCACTGACAACTGTTTTTGCCGCAATACGCTCTTGGACGGTTTCCGCTGCAATTCCTGCCAAACGGTCGCCAGATTTCTCTTCATTTGCTTTTGCAAGCACTTCTTTTAAGTCGTTGAACACATATCGTTCCCCGCCTAAAGTGGTCGATAAATTCACGTTCGAGGCCTCCTTTACGTTGTGTGGAAGGTTAATGTCTTCACCACGACAGGCACGACACCTGAAGTTAATGCTTTCCCGATGTCAATATAATCGCCTGTTTCCACATTGATTTGGTCAATGCAAATAATGCTTTGTTTTACTTTCAACGCCGCTAATGTCTGACCAAGCACTTTGGCATGGTCCGACTGGATTACCAAAATGATGGGCTGTTCAGGACGTGGTCGTTGATTCATGATCTGCACAATTGCTTTTGCTAATGTTTGCACGTCTCGAAACCCGAGATACGGCAAATTGGATAAATACAGCGCAAAATTTTGTCCTTCTTTCGCGGAGTCATATAAAGCAACCGCTTGTTGAACCGCATTTTCAAAGTTAGATAAACCCGCCTCTAAATCCGCTTCAAAGTCATATTGATAGATCGGTATATTTTTTAGTGGCAATTCATGTGGCGCAACTTGGATTGTCGCTCCGCTAATCTCAGTCGTCTGCGTTCCTGCACCCAACACCGTCGCACGCACAGTCTCAATTGGTTCTTGCCATTCAAAAATTTGCAGTGATTGATTGCGCAATAACGCCTCTGCAAGCTGAATTCCAATATCATCGTACCGGGCAACCTGCTCTTCATCTGAAGCATGACGATACATACACTCGGAAATCCCGCCCGAAAAAACAATTGTATCAACAGGCTGTTTCCAATTCGGTTCATGACCTAGCAATAATACATGATCTTGTGCATGCACTTCTTTTTTCAAGATGCGCGCCATCGCCTCTGCCATATACGTTGTGACGAATTCAACTGCTGCTGCATCTTGTGGATCACCAACTTGCAAAGTGTAGCCTTGCTCTTCCAGCAATCGTTCAACAGGCGGAGAGATTGTTCGCACTTTGCCTTGTTCGAATTCGATCAATCGCCCGCCAATGTGCATCGTGCACGTGCCAAGCAACTGTTTGTCCTGAAATACCGCAATATTGGCTGTCCCGCCGCCAATGTCGATGTTGGCGATGACACGGCCACCTTTGCCCGACTCTTCGTAGCTGCCTGAACCTTTTGCCGCGATGATTCCTTCTAGGTCAGGTCCTGCTGTTGCAACAAGGAAATCTCCCGCTTCATCTGATAACTGATGAAGCATCTCACTGGCATTTCGTTTGGTAGCCGTTTCGCCTGTAATGATGACAGCGCCTGTCTCTATTTGAGCCGGCTGAATGCCAGCCTTTTCATATTCAGAGCGAATAATCTCCTGGACACCTCTAACGTTAATCGTTACCGCATCTTGCAACGGTGTACGGAAGACTGGGCTTTTGTACAATATTTCTTTGTCTGTTATTTCAATTCTCGGCACATGCGTCGCCCCTGCGACATTTCGCAAAGAAAATCGACTGATAATCAGCTTTGTCGTGCTTGTGCCAATGTCAATGCCTGCACTGATGATTGTCTCGTGCTTATTGAAATTGCTCACTCCCACACCTCTTTCTGATTTACCACCTAGTTCAAAGCACCAGTCTCTCGGGTCACTTCGGCCTTTTCGTAAAGGTGCAAAGTACGCACCTTTGTCGATAAGTCCTCCAGTGCCTGTCGAGACTATACGGCGCTTCTCACTTTTGATTTACCATCCAGTTCAAAGCGCCAGTCCCTCGGGTCACTTCGACCTTTTCGAAAGGGTGCAAAAAAACGCACCTTTGTCGATAAGTTCTCCAGTGCCTGTCAAGATTATACGACGCTTTTTACTTTTGATATAAAAAACGCCTTTACAGACCCATGGAAAACCCGTGGGACGTAAAGGCGTCATTGCCGTTTTTATTCACTTGTATGAGCCCTACTATATCAAATTCTCTGATACGTGTAAAGAGTATCAACCTAGGAATAATAAGTGCTCGTCATCTGTTTGCTGTACATATTGCCGCATGGCAGCCAGGTCGTTCAATTTCGTCAGTTCTCTCAAATGGGCAATCCCCTTACCTGTCACCGAGGAGGTAACAACAATCGGCCCTTGATTCATGACAATTTTCAACATGCCGAGTGCTCGATCAATATCGGCTTTTGGATGATCACACTTTGTAATGACACCAATTGGCAGCTTAGAGATTCCCATACTGAAACCTGGTGGAAAAATCAGCTTTTCACTGGTCGCGTCTTGGAGATACAGTACATGTGTCACCTCTAACGCGGTTGCCATAATATTTTTATAAAACATCGGGTTTTCCGTGTACTCGCCAGGAGTGTCGACAATCCAATCGTAATAATTGAGCGTTTGCGTTTTGACCGCTTCGACCTTACGACCTAACAAGGCATTTGTCAACGTAGACTTCCCTGCTCGAACCGCACCGACTAGCATTGCCTTGTTTTTCATCGGCACCACTCCTTATGATTTCGTAATAGCAGAAGGTGTATAACCAAGCATTTCGGATAAAAATCGATTGATCTCCTGCATGGCCATCTCCACCTCGGAAACGCTGCCGACAATTACTAAGCTTCCTGTAAATCGATCCAAGAAACCGATATGGACGTTTGCTGCTTTTGTCGCTAAATCTCCCGCAATGATAACTGTTTCACTTGGTGTACAAGTAAGGATGCCTAAGGCACCCGCTTCTTGTATTCCTAATTTCTGAAACATATCGGGATCGGGATTTGCAATCAAGTGACTGAGGGTAAGCTGTTTACCCGGAACAAATTCCTGTATAAACCGTTTCTTTTCTTCACTCATTCTATATACACTCCCTATCTAACTGATTATGTTCTTATGCCTTTGCAGTAGGAGTTTCTGTTGTTTCTTCATATTCACCTGGACGGATGATTCCAGCCTCACGATCTTGCTTTTCCAACTTCAAAGCAGTTGGAACAGATAACTTATATGCAATGATAATCGCGATGATCCCTGCACTGAATTTCCCAAGAATGACGGGAAGAATAATATTCGGTTGGAAATTCGCTGTAAAGGACAAGTGGTCACCAAGCAAGAATGCGGAACAAACAGCAAATGCAATATTGATGACTTTGTCTTTAGGTCTCATGTAACGAACCAACGAGAACATTGCCAAGATATTTGCGACAGTTGCAAGCAGACCAGCACTACCTTCAGGAGATAGTCCAATTTTTTGTCCAAGCGCTTCCAAAGGTCGAGCCATATACTTTCGAATCAAATAAATCATTGGGAAAGCACCTGCTAGCATGATACCAATATAGCCGGCTGTTTCAAGCGCACGGAATTGGTCCGCTTCATCGGCCATAATCGGGTCAAAGCCCCATGCACCGAAGATTGTTGTGAAAATACCTGTAAATACTTCTACAATTGAGAACACTAACACAAGTTTAATCGCCGCGTCCATTACGCGACCGAAAATCATAAATCCATTGATCATCATGCGAGGGAAAAACTTCAATCCCAAAGCAATCAAGACAACAAAAATTAGTAAAGGCAATAAGTTTATGAAAATCTGTAAATAACTAATTGCAAACTCGTAATTCGATGAAGCTGTAGTGCTGATCACGTCACGTACATCTGTGTTAAACAATACTACCAAGCTAGACGCAATAAATGCACCAATCGGAATCGTCAGTACACCTGACATAATACCAAGCGCCATATATTTATGATCCCGCTTATCGAGCATTGCAAGGCCCATCGGAATGGAAAACACGATTGTTGCACCCGACATAAAGCCGACAATTAACGCCATTACCCATCCTTCATTCGTAACTTTTAATGCTTCAGCTAGCTGATAGCCACCCATGTCTGACGCCAAAATTGTTGTCGCAGCAATCGCCGGATCGGCTCCAATCGAATCAAATATTGGTCCGATAAATTTACTGATAAACCATGTCAAATACGGAATGGATGCCATGATCCCTGCCGCCGGAACAAAAATATGCCCAACTGCGTGTAGACCTGACATGAATTCTTTACCTAATCCTTCTTCCGGATTTTTGATTGAAGCAAATGCACCTGCTATCGCACAGGCCATAATGATATATACGATCACCGTACCAATCATTTCCATATAATTCCCTCTCCCTATCTCTTATATTGTGTAACTAGTTGCCACCCTATACCTACAGACAGTACACCACCGCCTTCAAATTATAAAAATTCGTAATATGTAGAAAAATATAAAAAACAAAAAGACGCTTAAAGAACCTACCTCTTTAAGCGCCTTTGCTTTAATTTATTTACTTGTATTTATCAATAATTTCTTTGGCAAGCGACTCCATTGTCATTTGCCGAGACATACTCGCATCGCGCATTTGTTTAAATGCTTGTTGCTCGGTTAATTGCTCAGCGTCCATTAAGATGCCTTTTGCCCGCTCTACAATTTTCCGTTTTTCGACTTCCTGTTTTGCTTGTTGGACATTCTCTTTCAGCCGCTTCGCTTTATCCGATTGATGAAGCGCAACTTCTACAGCTGGTATTAAATTGGATTCGGAAATAGGCTTTACCAAATAGCCAACCACATTGTCCTGCTGTGCCTTTTCCACGAATTCCTTTTGGCTGTATGCTGTGATGATCAAGATAGGCAAATCCAGTTGCTCTCCAATAATGCGGCTTGCCTTCAAACCGTTCATCTTCGGCATCTTGATATCCATTAAAATCAAATCCGGTTTATGCAGGAAAGCCAGCTCAATAGCCCTGTCTCCGTCCCCCGCTTCTCCCACCACTTCATAGCCATGGTCTTGCAGGGTCATTTTCAGATCCATCCGAATAATCGATTCATCTTCCGCTATGACAATCCGTTTTCTCATCAAAAATTTCCACCTCCGCACCCACTGGAAAAACGATTACTGCGTGGGTTCCGATCTCCCTAGGCACATACAAAAATTCACCGTTCAAATCATTTATCACTAGGTTATGGATGATTTCTGTTCCCAATGAAGTTTGCGGTTTCTTCATTCCAACGCCGTTGTCGGAAACATGAAGTTCTACAAATTCATTGTCCACCTTAAATTCTACATCAATAACCCCGTGTTCTCTACCTATAAATGCGTGCTTTAAGGAGTTTTGTATGAGTTCATTTATGATGAGTGCGATTGAAACCGCTTTCTTGGAGGTTGTTACTATTTTATTGCCATTCGGCTCAATAATCAAGTCTACTTTTAAGTTTAATTCATTCAACACCATTGTTGAACAAATTTTCCTTGTTAAGTTTATAATGTTTACATCGTCATCGTCTGCATGTTCTTTAGCAAGAATAATTTCATAAACTGAAGAAATACTATAGATCCTGTTCAGTGTTTCCTCAAAAGCGGCTCGGCCCTCTGTCGGCACGCCGTTGCGCATCTGCAATCGCAGCAAGCTTGCAACCGTTTGTAAATTATTTTTAACCCGATGATGAATTTCTTTTATGACGACCGATTTCATCATCAATTCTTTTTCTTTCGTACGGAGTTCTGTGATGTCTTGAATAATCAACAATGTCTCCTGCGAATTATTTTTCTCACGCATTTTTATCTTTTTCACAATTAAACTTTTACGTTCAATCGTCATTTCAAATACAAATACATCATCCTTCTGCTCGTATACCTTCTTAAGGAACGGAAGCATTTCCAACAAATCTCTATTCATGATTTCATCGCTTCCACTCATTTCGGAAATAAGTTTTAAGCCGGATGGATTGGCGTACACTAGTCGATTGGAGGAATCTGTCAAGATCAACATTTCCATCAATAAATCCGAAACTACACCAAGCCCCGAATTTGTCATCTGATCTTCCGCGGATTCAGTGACAACTGAAAAGTTCGGCAACTGTTGATCAGTAAGCGGTGGTACGACTTCCTTCTCTTGGATTAGAACTCCAATCACTTGATGGCATGTATTCTTAATTGGCACAACAGTCTGATCCACTACTTTACCTTCCTGTGTCACTGCATGCCGAATAATTGATTTTTTCCCATTCCAATATGAATAAAAGACACCCGGCTCGAACGATTCGAAGACCACTTTACCTACGACGGAATTGTCGTACACCGGTGTACATCCTGGAGGAAATGCTTCTGCCACTACTATCGCCTGGTTGGCTGGTTTAAGTTTACAGTCAATGAACATATAAGCCCCCGATAAGTCTGCATATGTCTGCAAACTAAGTGCCATTTCCTGCAAGATATGAATATCTTCGTCCGTCAAGTTCGTATGCTGTTTGCACAACTGTTCTACTGTAGCTTTGACCAAAGCATCACAACCTCTTTCCAAGAAAACATTTCTCTCAAGAATATAAAATAATTATAGTGTTGTTTTTTGAATAGGTCAATTGGAGGGTTTTAGCAATCTGAAAGGTGTTAACACTTTCAGCCCAAATTCATTTCAAATGGAAATAAAGTGAAGCAATTGGATTAAAAAGATGCCAGGCTCCAAATAAATTCGGGGCCCGGCATTTTCGATTAGTTATTTACTATGGAGGGTAAATGAATGCTTAGAAAATCATTTATTTTCGCCTTATAAGCTCCCTCGTCCATCACAAATGCTTCTCCATGATTCGCGCCATCCACCAAGAATAGTTCTGCGTCACTTTTCGTGACTTCATACAATTCCTTCGTCATATCGGTAGGTACAAATGTATCCGCATTGCCGTGAATATAGAGAATCGGCACATTTGCCTTTTTTACTGCATTTAATGCGTCTGCTTCCTTCAATGAATAGCCTGCTCTAGCTTTGGTCAATACGCTCATATTATCCAGCAGTGGAAATGCGGGCAAATGGAACATCCGATCCATCTGATACGCGAATAACTGGTAGACGGACTGATATGGACTATCTGCAATGATCGCTTTCACCTGTCCAGGAAGCTCCTCTTCTCCGCTAGTCATCAAGACCGTCGCTGCTCCCATTGACAAGCCGTGATACACAACCTCCGTATCTGATCCAAGTTGCTTTACTAAATATTTTGTCCAATCAATAATATCCAAGCGATCCGGCCAGCCAAAACCATAGTAGTCACCGCCACTTTTTCCATGGCCTCTTGCATTCGGCATGAAAATATTATACCCGAGTTCTTCGTAATAATATTGACCATATAACCCCATCTGTTTCGCATGCCCCAAGTAACCATGCGTCAAAATAACCAGCTTATTTGTTGGTAGTTTAGCCGGCAAATAATAGCCCATCAATTCTAGACCATCCCTTGACGTCAACTTCATTTCTTCATAGTCTTGCTCCTCCACCCACTGGCGCCAATCACCGTTTAGAAACACTTCCATCGTTTCAGCGGATACTTTCAAATCCGCATTCCCAGTGAGGAAATCTTTTGGACCTCTTTTGATGGCCAAGTTGTAAAAAAAGAAACTACCTGCTATTTGAAAGACAATAAAGAAGGCGACAACAAAGATCAGCATCTTCTTCCAGCCTATTTTTCTCATATTCATTTCCCTCGTTCTCTCTGTATAAGCACTTTCTCTTATTATACAATGAAAACGAAAGACTGTTTATGACGATTTAGTGAGAAAAGCCCCACCGGATGAATTGTATCCGATAGGACTCTCGCTTAAATTTCCTCATTTATTTTTTGGATTTCTGGTTATTCTCGTGTTCGGTTGCTTTATCTGCTCTTTTAAAATCCTCAGCGTAATGCACTTCTTGAGCGGCTTTAAGACCGTTGTTTTTTTCTGTTAGCGTCTCGTGTGGTGGTTTCTTTTCACTCACTAAACAGCACTCCTTTCCATTTAACTATAGTCTTCCACAGTTTTTTAAAATTAAACACAGCAAGGATTTTGACGCCCATTGGATTTAATTTCAAAACAACGTATACTGACTGCATAAGGAGCTGATAAAATGAAATTTCATATGACAGAAAACGGTTTTGATACAGAAACAGAATTTGGTACATTACACATTTCCTCGAATGAAGAAAAAGGGTTTCGGCCATACCAGTTAATGGTCGCGTCCATTGCGGCTTGCGGAGGCGGCGTTATGCGTAAGATTCTCGAGAAAATGCGTATGCCCGCTGATGATATCTCGATTGAAGTGAAAGAAGTCGTGCGTTCACAAGAAGATGCAAGCCGCTTGGAGAAGATTCATCTTCATTTTACGATCATTGGCTCAGCTATTAAGGAAGAAAAAATGCCGCGGATAATGGATCTTACAGAGAAGAACTGTTCTATGTTGCAATCGGTGATTGGTTGTATTGATGTCGTGAAGACTTACGAGATAGGTAAGTTAAAATGATTACGAAGTCTCCCACTTATCGCTTTGCGTTTGAAGTGGGAGACTTATTTTTTGTAGCTGTTAAATCTCTAAATAAATACGATTTCCAGAAGGATCATAGGTAATAAACGATCCTCTCTCTTCCGTTACAGATGCACCGATACTCTTTAACTGCGCAATAGTATAATCCCTCGTTGCCTCATCTGCCAAAACGATTGTAAACGACTCAAGACCCACACTGTTTTCAGAGGGCGTTGGGGCACCAACTCCAACCCAGGTGTTTAAGGCAATTTGATGATGATATTTGCCCGTAGAGAGGAAAAGCGCCTGATTACCATATCGGTTCACCACTTCGAAACCAAGTCCCTTACTGTAAAATTCCTCAGCCTTTTTCAGTTCCGCCACGTGTAAATGAATATGTCCCATGACTGTCCCGGCAGGCAGGCCACTCCACGACTGCCGTTTTGTTACAGAAAGAAGCTCTTCAAAGTTTAATGGATCCACCGTCATTGAAACTTCGCCATTATTCCAAGTCCATTCAGAAGGATCACGGTCTATATAAATTTCGATCCCATTTCCATCCGGATCTGACAGGTATAACGCTTCACTTACAAGGTGGTCCGATGACCCATAACGCAAACCAATTTCTGCAAAGTGATGAACGATGTCGGCTAAATCAGAACGTTTGGGCAGAAGAAGAGCAAAATGATATAGGCCTGTGGTTCTTCCTTGTTTCGGAATAACGTTTTCTGGTTGCTCAATTGATAACACACTCGTTATTCCATCTGTTGTTAGTTTAACTGCCTTTTCAGTTTTCTCTAATATTTCAAAACCGAGAACCTCCTGATAAAAAACAAGTGAACGATTTATATTTTGCACCTTTATATTTACATGTCCTACATAAGTGTTTGGTTTACTATGAAACTTCATATTTATAACCCCCATTTTCTCTTCCTATGCTTTATTCATTTTCTTGTTTCTCTTTTAAAGTTAGTTACTTTATGTAACTAACTTTAAAAGAGAAACTTTAGTTCGTCAAGTAAGTTGATTACATTTAATTTCAACTCATCATGTTATATACTACATATAAAGGAGTGAACAAAAGTGAAGCAAGCCAATATTTGTCCCCGATTTGAAAAAGCCATCTCGCTTTTAAGTCAGCGTTGGACAGCTTTGATCATCAATCAAATGTTATCAGGACCACATCGGTTTTGCGCTCTCCAATCTTCTATTGGAATTAGCGGAAAGGTCCTGTCGGAACGCTTAAAAGACCTAGAACAGAAGGAAATTATAAAACGTAAAGTTATACCTGAAACTCCTGTTATTATCGAGTATTCTTTGACGGAAAAAGGGTATTCATTAGAGCCGGTTTTGAAAGAAATAGAAAATTGGTCTCAAGCGTGGTTGGATATAGAGCGCGCGGAAAACATAAAGTAGAGGCAAGTCCGAATTTACAATAAAAAAACGGGGCTGGAACGGAGGGCGACTCCAGCGGGAGGTAGCGCAAATGGTGAGACCCCACAGGAAGCGAGGAGGCTCACCTGCGCCCCGCGGAAACATACTAACATTAGTAGTACAGACCAAGGCCATGGTTTGTGCTACTATTTTTTATGGTAGAAGTGAAGGAAAGTCACAGGGACGCTGGGATCTTAGAATCCGTACAAGGAAACCGACTCACTTCACATCCTTATTTGAATCAGTTTAGTATGTTGGATCTTCGAGATCGTGTATAAGAAAGTGGAATCGATGAGGCACTGTGAAGACTTCTATGAATGGTCAAAAGGAGGAAACAAGATGAGTTATGTAATGGCGTTTGATGTCAGTATGGGAAAAAGCGCGGTGGTGATCTATGACGACAATCAGCAGTGTCATTACGAAGGTGAAGTGGAACATACAACAGTGGGGTTCCGTTCACTAAAAGAACAGATTAATTTAGTTAGGAAACTAGACGGTCAACTACCAGAAATCGTATTCGAGGCAACCGGTGTTTATTCGCAGGGCCTAGAGCGCTTCCTACAGAACGAGCAATATCCTTATAGCCGTATAAATCCTCTACAAGCTAAACTACAAATGGCTACAGGTAGTATGCGGCGACACAAAACGGATATCAGCGATGCACATGAACTAGCTAAATCGCATTTCAAGACAGAGCGGAATAAAACCTATGTACACGAAGAATATTTTGAACAAATGCGGGCATTGGGAAGGTACTACGACGATTTAGAACATGAAAGTCGACAATATGCGAACCGATTACATGCATTTCTGCAGTTAAGCTTTCCCTTATTGGAAGACGTGTTCTCTAGGAGTTCTCTTCACTTCTTACAAATCGTACAACATTACCCTCATCCAGATTTGATAAAGGGTTTATCGTTGGAAGAGATACAGAGCCGAGTGAAAGAGACTTCGCTCAAAAATATATCACTTCAACAAGCGGAGAAAAAGGCAGCACTTCTACTGGCAGCTGCTGAAAATTCCTATCCAGCCATTCAGGCGACAGATGTGCGGTGTCAGCACCTAAAGGAGTGTGCCCAACGAGTCAAAGAACTGAAACGCCAGAAAAAAGAGATCATCAAACAGATGGTCCAACTTTCAAAGGAACGTAGCGATTTTCAAGTGCTCATATCTTTTCCAGGCATTGGAGAAGCTACCGCTGTTCGGATTATTGGAGAGTTGGGAGACATTCGCCGTTTTCAAAATAACAAACAGGTGAATGCGTACGCCGGTATTGATATTCAACGGTATCAGTCAGGGAAGCTCCACTATCAAGATCGAATCAATAAACGTGGGAACCGTAGGTTAAGGAAGATTCTGTACTTCATGGTTATTTCCATGATTTCTTTACGAAAACGAACACAAAATACCATTGTTGATTACTATGACCAATTAAAAAAGCAACCCCAGAGTAAGCCTCATAAGGTTGCGGTGATCGCTTGTGTGAATAAGTTCCTGAAAGTCGCATTTCACCTTATTCAACATAGCATCCCCTATAACTATGCATTCGCCATGGCTAGTGCGTAAAAGGATAGCTTTACTATAGCACATTTCTCCTTTCGAAAAACAGCAATTCGTTAGGTCTAATTAGCATATGCAAAAATAAAGCTCAGATTTTACTAATTTTTTCAGTTTAAGCAATTAGATCATGACGGGGGATGGCTTCTTTCGCTCGCTATATAGGATTGGAGCGGAAGACGGTCGACTCCTGGGGGATCAG
>NZ_FUYJ01000016.1:0-1178 GCF_900167515.1 Sporosarcina newyorkensis
CCCGTAGTCGAAAGTGCATTCCCTCCAGAGTGGATCCTGAGTACGGCGGAACACGTGAAATTCCGTCGGAATCCGGGAGGACCATCTCCCAAGGCTAAATACTCCCTAGTGACCGATAGTGAACCAGTACCGTGAGGGAAAGGTGAAAAGCACCCCGGAAGGGGAGTGAAATAGAACCTGAAACCGTGTGCCTACAAATTGTCAGAGCCCGTTAATGGGTGATGGCGTGCCTTTTGTAGAATGAACCGGCGAGTTACGATTCCATGCAAGGTTAAGCTGAGAAAGCGGAGCCGCAGCGAAAGCGAGTCTGAATAGGGCGCATGAGTATGGGGTCGTAGACCCGAAACCAGGTGATCTACCCATGTCCAGGGTGAAGGTCAGGTAACACTGACTGGAGGCCCGAACCCACGTATGTTGAAAAATGCGGGGATGAGGTGTGGGTAGCGGTGAAATTCCAATCGAACCTGGAGATAGCTGGTTCTCTCCGAAATAGCTTTAGGGCTAGCCTCAAACGAAAGAATCTCGGAGGTAGAGCACTGTTTGGACGAGGGGCCCATCCCGGGTTACCGAATTCAGACAAACTCCGAATGCCGATGATTTATGTTTGGGAGTCAGACGGTGGGTGATAAGATCCATCGTCGAGAGGGAAACAGCCCAGACCACCAGTTAAGGTCCCCAAGTATCCGTTAAGTGGAAAAGGATGTGGCGCTGCCCAGACAACCAGGATGTTGGCTTAGAAGCAGCCATCATTTAAAGAGTGCGTAATAGCTCACTGGTCGAGTGGCGCTGCGCCGAAAATGTACCGGGGCTAAACGGATCACCGAAACTGTGGATTGACGCAAGTCAATGGTAGGAGAGCGTTCCAAGGGCGTTGAAGCTAGACCGGAAGGACTGGTGGAGCGCTTGGAAGTGAGAATGCCGGTATGAGTAGCGAAAGAAGGGTGAGAATCCCTTCCACCGAATGCCTAAGGTTTCCTGAGGAAGGCTCGTCCGCTCAGGGTTAGTCAGGACCTAAGTCGAGGCCGATAGGCGTAGACGATGGACAACAGGTTGATATTCCTGTACCACCTCCCCGCCGTTTGAGTAATGGGGGGACGCAGTAGGATAGGGTGAGCACGCAGTTGGTTGCGTGTCTAAGCAGTGAGGTGGAGAACGAGGCAAATCCCGTTCTCATATAA